>DATISD010000591.1:0-5157 GCA_035469005.1 Pyrinomonadaceae bacterium
CTGAAGTTGCACACGATCGCTTGCTTTGTCGAGCTGCGTCAGATAATCCGTAATCTGTTTCCAATCGATAATTGTGCGATCGTCGCCAGGGTTGAAGCCAAAGACGGAACGTGGCGAAGGAAGCGAGTTGGCAGTCGTGGCCGCGCGTTGGCGTTGAGCGGAGACCGACGTTGCCAGGATGAGAAATCCGATCAGAATTGCGACGGACGTCAGCGAGGCATAGCCTCGCAGATCCATTTGCGGGCCAGACGGAAAGCCAAAGGCTTTCCGCACATCGATGCGGCAGAGCCGCCATCTTTGACGATGCATTCCGAACGTAACCTCTCAAGATTTAAGTGGGCACGGCATGCCTGATAAGAACGGGGCGAAGTCTAGCACAAGACGCGGCCCGCATATTATCGGGATGTTGCTCTTTGCGTGGTCGTGGATCGTCGCCAGCGTGCTGCTCCTAATCTTCGCGCCGCCAATCCTCTTAATCGGGAGTCTGTTCAAGCGACAGGACTGGATTTACTGGTGGGCCGACTGGGGCGCGCGCAATTGGTTGCGCCTGACCGGGGTGAAGGTCAAGGTCAAAGGCCGCGAACATCTTGATCCGAATCAGACATACGTTTTTGTGTCGAACCACCAGTCCAATCTCGATGCCGCGCCGCTGTTCGCTTTTACTGGACGCCGCGTGGGAGCAGTAGCGAAGAAAGAGCTTTTGAAAGCGCCGATTCTCGGTTACGGGATGGGCTTTGTAAATGTTATTGCGATCGATCGTTCGAATCGCGATCGCGCGGTTGAGACCTTAAAAATCGCTACGGATCGACTTCGCTCAGGTATTTCGTTTGTCGTTTGTCCGGAGGGCACGCGCGCAAACCCGGGCGAGATGCTGCCGTTCAAGAAAGGTGCCTTTCACATCGCGGTACAGGCTGGCGTGCCTATTGCTCCCATAGCTCTAAAGAACTCAGACGCGTTGATGGGCAGGGGAACGGGCGAAGCATGGCCGGGAACAATTGAGATGGTGATGCTGCCGCCGGTTGACACTTCCCATGTCCAGACCGATGAAGATCTTGATCAACTCGTGGCTAACGTCCAACGCTTGATCATGGAAGAGACGGGAATCGAAAAGATCTCGCCAAGAAAGAAATGAGGTACGCACTGTTGTCCCTCTCCCGCTGGGAGAGGGTTAGGGTGAGGGTATACCGCAACAAGCTAAACCCTCACCCCAGCCCTCTCCCAAAGGGAGAGGGAGGCAATCCTACGGTGCCACAAAGTCGTAAAGCACGATTCCAAAAACTTTTTGCGGCACTCCACCGCTCAAAGTTGGTTTGAAGCGCGCACGTTTGGCAGCCTCAACCGCAGCGGCTCGCAACTGTTCAGGTCCAAACGTCGCTTCGGCGGAAACGACCTTGCCGGTTTCATCAAGCACAACTTTTACCTGAACCTGTCCGGAAATGCGGTCTTTTTTCGCTGCTGCCGGATACACCGGCTTCGGCAAGTCGATCGCCAGGCTGTTTAGAATTCCGGCGTCGCTCAGGGATTCTTCATCCTCGCCGGCCGCATCGGGTTTTGACGGAGTTGTCGATTTGGCAGGCGATACGGCAGTTTGTGGTGGAGCCTTGTCGGATTGAGTCTTCTCAGGCGTCTTCGTTTCTGGTTTGAGTTGTTCGGGTGCTTCGCTAATCTCCGTAATCGTGACTCGGCCGCGCCCGACGACGAAATCCGAGTATTTGACCTGCATCCGGATACGGACATCAGTGCCGTTGTCAAAAATCAAATCGTCATCAGCATAGACGTAGGTGGGAAACCAATACTTCCCATCGATCTGTTCGCGGTAGGTCTCGACGATCGGAAACTTATTCTGTTTCGTTTCCGGTCCAGCCTTCCCCTTTGCCTTAACAATCTGTAAGTCGCGATCATCAACCCAGATCCGGCCGACAAAAACTCTCTCTTTTGACTTCGGACTGGGCATTACTTTTGGACTTACCTCAAAGACATAGAGATCGAGTTCATCAATCCGTTCCTTACCCACGTATTTGAAGTTGTATTGAGAAATCTTTGCCGCTTCCAGTGCAAATGGATTGACCCCGCCGAGATCTTCGAGATCCTCGTTGGTAACCGAGACGCCCTGGAGACTCGGCATTGGGAAAAATCCGATCTTTTCAAACCGGTTGCCTTTGTCGTCAAAAGTAAAACTGGATACTCGATGATATTCCCCGATCACCTGGCCGCCCATCCCAATTTCCTGCAGCAGCGCGTCACGTTTGAAAGCGTACGAGTTCAACGCTTGCCGAAATTCAGTCTCCTTGGCCGCGAACCTTCGAATGATCTCGTCAATTTGCGCCTGGCTGAGGTTGCTTGAACCCGCCAACGAAGGCCCCTTGGCATCGGCAGTTGTTTGTTGGGCCCAGGCGAGAGAGGCCATGGCGCATATTAGCAGCAAGGTGGTAAAGGCGAATCCCGGCCAGGTTTTGACGAAACGATTCATATGCGGTTCCTTCCGGCTAAATGAAAGAATTAATCGATTTCAGAAATTATATCAGTTGATCTGAGACAACAACTCATTCAGATGAAGGAAATCAGTGAGTTGTTGCCATTGATTTTCTGGCGGTTTTTCGCACGGTATCTGTCGCCGGCGAAATCCCGTAGCACACCCGCGCCACTTTCCAGAAGTGCATTGCCCCGGCAGTAGTGCCCCGGCCGCGCATTTCATGTTGCTTGACCTTTCGAGTTAAGATGGGTGGTTTGCGAGGGGCAACAGATTCTTATCTGTGTAGTGTCAGAAGCCCAGACTAAGGGAGGGCCGTCGACGGGTGATCAGGCCCTCCCGACGGCCGGACTTCTGACAGGCTCGCATCCTAAATCAGCATGACCCAGGAAGCTATCGAAGTACGGGGCGCTCGCGTCAACAACCTCAAGAACATTTCGTTCTCGATCCCCATCAACCAGATGACTGTCGTCACCGGCGTGAGCGGTTCGGGCAAATCGTCGCTGGCCTTCGACACGATTTATGCTGAAGGGCAACGGCGCTATGTCGAATCGCTGTCCGCATACGCGCGGCAATTCCTCGAGCGCATGGACAAGCCCGACGTGGATGAAGTCCGCGGCATCGCGCCCGCAATTGCGATTCGGCAAAAGAATGCAACCCGTAATCCGCGCTCGACGGTTTCAACTCAGACTGAGATTTACGATTATTTGCGGCTACTGTACGCGCGCGTAGGCACTACCATCTGTCGCGTCTGCGGTCGCGAAGTGCTTCGCGATTCTCCGGAGTCGGCCGCCGATGAAGTTCTTAATCAACTGGACGAGGGTTCGCGGTTCTTTGTTTTGTTTCCGGCCCACGCCGGGTTGCAGGTTGAAGCCAACGGCAAGAGCGATAAAGCGACACGAAGGAACGGGGACGCGGCGAGCCGGAGCACCAGAAAGTCTGCGCGTCCCAACGTCTCCCCATCTCCGCGTCATCTGATCACGGCTCATCTGATGAGCTTGATGCAACGTGGCTTTACCCGGCTCCTGCACGAAGGACAACTGATCGATCTTTCTTCCCCTGACGATTACCAGCGCGACGATTTTGAAAACGTTTATGTGCTGGTCGATCGCCTCGTCGCTCGTCCCGATATAAGGCAGCGCTTAGTCGATTCGCTCGAGACGTGTTTTCGTGAAGGGCACGGACAAGCCGTGATTGAAGTACCGGGTACGCACACCTCTGGCGTCGAAGGTACGCGCACCTCTGGCGTGCTATTAGAGGAGCGCGCCGGAGGCGCGCGTACCGGCGCGCGTACCTTGCGCTTCTCTGAGCGCTTTGAGTGCAAATATGATGGCACAATTTACGAGACGCCTGAGCCGCGCCTGTTCAGCTTCAACAATCCTTTCGGCGCGTGCCCGACTTGTCAGGGATTCGGCAACACGATCGGTCTTGATCTTGATTTGGTCATCCCCAATCCCGGATTGACACTCAGCGAAGGCGCGATCGAACCATGGACGAAGCCGCAATTCGATTGGGCGCAGGCTGAGTTGAAACGCTTCGCCAAATCGGAACGCATCCCGATGAACTCGCCGTTCAACGACCTGACACGCCAACAACAACGCGCAATCATCAACGGCAAAGGTGAATGGAGCGGCGTGCGCGGATTCTTTGATTGGCTCGAGACGAAAAAATACAAGCTGCACGTGCGCGTCTTTCTTTCGAAGTATCGTGGCTATGCCCTTTGCCCCGATTGCGAAGGCGGACGTTTGCGACAGGAAGCGCGGGATGTGCGCGTTGGCGGCCGAACCTTGCCGGAAGTTTCTGCGCTGTCAATCAAGGATGCGGCTGCTTTTTTCGACGCGCTCGAACTTTCTCCTGAACAAGCAGCAATCGCCGACCGCGTGCTTTCCGAAGTGCGCCGTCGTCTGCGGTTCCTGGTGGAAGTTGGATTGGATTATCTGACGCTGGATCGTCTGGCGTCGACTCTGTCGGGCGGCGAGGCGCAACGCATTCAATTGGCCACGAACCTCGGCTCGTCGCTGGTCGGCGCGCTTTACGTTCTGGACGAGCCTTCGATTGGATTGCATCCGCGTGACAACGATCGTTTGATTCGGCTGCTGCACAATCTGCGCGACATTGGAAACACGGTGCTCGTGGTCGAACACGACGCCGAAATGATGCGCTCGGCGGACCACATCCTCGACATTGGCCCGGCCGCCGGAGAGTTGGGGGGACGTCTGATCTATGAAGGCGACTTTCCAGGATTGCTTTCTGATTCAAAATCGCTGACTGGGAAATATCTGCGCGGCGAAGCTGAAATCAGAGAGCCAAAACATCGCCGCGCTTTGCAGTTGAAACGCCTGAAGGTACGTGGCGCCAGCGAACACAACTTGAAGGGCATCGACGTCGATGTTCCCCTCGACATGCTGGTCTGCGTCACCGGCGTGAGCGGTTCCGGTAAATCGACACTGATTCACGATTGCATTTATGCCGGCCTGAAGAAACAGCGTGGTGAATGGCAGGGGCACGTCGGCGCGTTTCAGAAACTGGAAGGCACGCAACATATTGATGATGTCATCCTCGTTGATCAATCCCCCATCGGCCGCACCCCGCGGTCGAATCCCGTCACCTACGTTAAGGTTTACGATGCGATTCGTGAGACGTTTGCTGAGACCCGCGAAGCCCAGGCGCGTGGTTTCGATCCCTCG
>DATISD010000592.1:0-3873 GCA_035469005.1 Pyrinomonadaceae bacterium
GATCCCGCCGGAAAACGCCGAAAAATGCCTCATGCGCAGCACGATGACCGCATAAATGAACACGCCGGTAACGATCGAGGGAATGCCGGTCAAAGTATCAACCAGGAAGCGAACGCCACCTGCATACCACCCGCTGCCAAACTCGGACAGGTAAACGCCGGTAGCAATTCCTGCGGGGATGCCGACGACGCATGACAGCCCCAGCAATACGGCGGAACCCACAATTGCATTGCCGATTCCGCCGCCTTCGCCGACGGGGCGAGGGCTGTCAATCAGAAAGTGCCAACTCAACGAGCTGATTCCACGCATCGCGATGTACGCGAGAATGACCCCGAGTACGCCGACGGCGACGAAGGTGCAAAGTGCAGTCAGCGAAGTCATCACACCGCTGACAGCGCGTCGCGTTCGATCGGTTCGTGAAAGTTTCCTCATCTTTCATGCGCCAACTTGGATTTTGCGCTAAATGGCCATCGCACCGGTCGTTCTCCTCGTAACTCTCCAAACCAGCACCCGTGCGATTGCGTTCACGGCAAAAGTGACGACGAAGAGAATCAGGCCCAGCCCAACCAATGCGCTCAGATAAATATCCGACGTGGCTTCTGTGAATTCGTTGGCAATTACCGACGCCAGAGTGTAAGCAGGCTGGAACAACGACAAGCTAATTTCAGGTCGATTGCCGATGACCATCGTGACGGCCATCGTCTCTCCGATTGCCCGGCCCAATCCCAGGATCACGGCTCCGGCAATTCCGGGCGCTCCGTTCACCAGCACCACCCGCGTCGTTTCCCATTTTGTCGCCCCCAGGGCGAGTGCTGCTTCGCGTTGCGTGTTCGGAACCGCCGAGAGGACATCCCGCACCACCGCAGAAATAATCGGCGTTACCATGATTGCGAGAATCACTCCACCGGTGAACAATCCGATGCCAGTGATCGGACCCTGAAACAATGGCAACCAGCCAAACCAACGCGCCAACGCGGGCTCGACGTGAACGCGCAAAAACGGCGCCAGCACAAAAATGCCCCACACTCCGTAAACAACCGATGGAATTGCTGCGAGGAGCTCAACCAGGAATGCAATCGGCCGGGAAAGGTAACGGGGTGCCTGTTCGACCAAAAAGATGGCAATCCCTAACGACAGCGGCATGCTGATCAGTAAAGCAATCAGCGACGAGACAATCGTTCCGTAGACAAAAGCGAGCGAGCCAAATTTCTCTTTAACCGGATCCCATTCGGGGCTGGTTAGAAAGTTGAACCCAAACTTGCGAATCGACAGCATCGAGTGCGAGCCAAGCGCCAGAATCATCACGATGACCACCAGCACAACCAGAGACGCGACCGCAAAAATCAGCGCGCCAAAGATCGCGTCACCCATGTTGCCGGTAGGAGAAAGCCGTCGTCTTAATCGAGCGATAAACTTCGGTTTGTCGTTTCTGATCATAATCCTGTCGAGTGACAGCGACGCCAGGCTTCAGGTTTGGTAAGTGCCGTAGGCACGAGATGTCTATAGCTGGTGAATTGTCTGTGAATCCTTCGGCGCCCATTTATGGGCAGAAGCATCATTTTTAATCAGAACTCGGGGGAATAAGTGCAGCGTGCGCCCGTTTTCCTCGGTTCCAGCTGAGCCACGCGTGAGCCACGTCACCTTAGCGGTTTCCCTCCGGCGGTGATCGAATTAATTTTCTGTTCGGCGCGCTTGACGATCTCGTCGGGCAGCGGCGCGTATAGCAAATCCTTCGCGAACTTCTCGCCGTCGTGGAGGCCCCACCAGAGAAAGTCGACCACAGCTTTTCCTTTCGTCACGTCCGGCTGTTCTTTGTAAACGAGAATGTATGTGTAGCTGGAGATAGGGTACGCGGTCGGTCCCGGCGCATCGGTAATCGAAACCCTCAGATCTTCGGGAGTGTTGGCGATCGCTCCCGCTGCCGCTGCTGTCACTGAATCGATTGTTGGCTCGATGAAGTTGCTGGATTTGTTTTTGATTAGCGCGACCGGGAGTTTGTTCTGCACTGCATAAGCAAGCTCTACGTACCCAATTGTGTTCGGCGTTTGTTTGACCTGCCCAGTCACGCCTTCGTTTCCTTTGCCGCCGATGCCCACCGGCCAGTTAGGCGAAGTGCCGGAACCAACTCTTTCTTTCCATTCCGCGTTGACCTTTGAAAGATAATCGGTGAAGACGGCGCTGGTGCCGCTGCCGTCCGAGCGATGAACGACCGTGATTTCTATATCGGGAATCGTTGCACCTGAGTTGTCAGCTTTAATCCGTGGGTCGCTCCACTTCTTAATCTTGCCCAGAAAAATGTCGGCCACAACATCCGGCGCAAACCGCAACGGCTGCATCACGCCTGGCAAGTTGTAAGTAATCACAACTGCCCCCAGCACGGTCGGCACGTGCAGGATGGGGCCCGGCGCCGCCTTCAGGTCCTCATCTTTCATCGGCGAATCGGATGCGCCAAAGTCAACGGTGCGCGCCTGGATCTGCTTGATGCCGCCGCCCGAGCCAATGGATTGATAGTCAATCTTGATGCTGGGATTCAGTTTGCCGTATTCGCTGATCCATTTTTGGTAGAGCGGATTGGGAAACGTCGCACCGGCGCCCTGCAGTCGGAGTTCACTATCGCGGCCGCCACCGCAACTCGTGAAGGCCAGCAGGAAGAGAAAGGCGAGACTGCACGCGGTTGTTTTCAAGAAAGGCATTGGGGTTTTCCTCGAACGGTTTAGAAGCTGAAAACGATTTGTTCCTGAAAGCGATATTGTCGCGGTGTGAAGGCATTGAGCGGGACGAAGAAATTCGAAAAGTCGCCGCTGTTGCGCAGCTCACTTTGTATGTAGAGCAGGCTTTGCAGGGATATTTTTTTCCCGAGGCCGTAATCGACCCGAAAGTGATGTGTGTGAATGTTAACGCCGCTGTTGGTTCCCAGATCATCGTCGGTGACCTGGGAAATCATCGAGTTCGCGCCCTTGTTTGAAAAGACGTAAAGAAACGCGATGTCGCCGCGGTTGGCGACTTTGCCGATTTGCAGTGCCGCCAGGAACGCATCGCGCTCTTTGAAACTAATGCCGACGTTGCGCGCGGCCTGGATGTTGAAGGTCACGGGATATGTTCGGCTGCCGCTCTTGAAGCCGGCCCAATTAAGGCGATAGGTGACTCGCGCGATTTGAAAATTGCGGGCCGTGTAAATGGCGCCCCCCGGCGTCGTCGTGGCGTTGCCCGCGCCTGCGAGCGGGCCTGAAAGCGTAATGCCGAGTCCGTTTTGCACAATCAGCGGTACGCCGGCGGCGGTCGACGCCAGTTGAATTTGATTCGGATTGCGATAGAGCTGAATATCTGCGCCCAGTTGGCTGCTCCAACGATCATTGAACGTTTGATTCAGCAGCAGTCCCTGGTGAAAGAGATTCGACGTGCGCCCAGTCGAGCCCACCTCGGCGCCGGCCAAAGCGAGCGGGCTGCCCTCAGTCACGATGGCGACGTTGGGATTGCTGAGGATGTATTGTCCGGCTCGCAGCTCCAGAGTTGAGGCCCTCAGTCCGTTTGCCTTGAACGACCACACATATTTTTCGTTGAATCCGTTGAAGCGAATGTCGTCGTCAAAAAGGAACCGGGAATTGTCGGCAAAAACTTCCAGCACTCGACCCGCCTGGAGCTGCACACGTTTGTGCGGATGAAAATCAATCCACGCTTCGCTAATAAAAAATGGATGCCTTGTGGTGATCGCGCCAAAATCCTGATCCCCCGTCACCGGATTGTTGATTTGTCCGGTCGAGAGCTGCCCGTGAAAGCTGATCTTCGAATCTATGTCCGTGTCGAAGTTAAGGCGCAGCCGATATCGGACGCGCGCGTTTTGCTGATGGGTGAGTGGCGCGAAACCTTCAGGCG
>DATISD010000593.1:0-3189 GCA_035469005.1 Pyrinomonadaceae bacterium
GCACCGCGATCTTCATGAACTATTTTGACGGCGATGCGACGCTGCAATACGCGATGCGGGTCGAGGTGCCGGGCGAATTCAAGGTCGCCCCCACGCGCGCGGGACTAATGTATCAACCGACCGTCCAGGCGAATACAAGTAATGATCGGTTGAGGATTCTGGATAAGAAGTAAAGTTTGGAGTGCGGCGGCTTGACGCCGCTTTGTTCTATCGATCAATCCAAAGCGCCGCCGTGGGCGGCGCACTCCAAATTGCGGGCTAGATCACTCAAGAGGCAACTATGACTACCTTAAAACTCTGGTTCAGCACCATAAAGACGACGCTTATAAACGTCCCCGCGCTGGCCGTCTTCGCTCTCATTTACGCGTTGCTGCTGGCCGCGTTTTTCAAGTTTATCTGGACTCGCGAGGCCACGGTCTCGCAGGTCCTGATTACTTACGTCCTGATGGTACTGATACCCGCACTGTTCTTCATCTACCAGGCCGCCATCATCGACCGTGTCCGCGATCGGAAATTTCGCTGGGGCGCCATCCTGGTCGATGCGCTTAAATTCTTCGTCGCCACGATTCCAATTTTGCTCATCGGCTGGTTTGTCTCTTACCTGTTGAACAAGTGGCAACTGCGCTACCCTGCCCCGACACTACCGAGTTTGCCGGTTGGCTCCGCACCCCCAACCCCGCAGCCGCTTCATTGGCCGTCATTACTGTTCGCGACCTTGCGCTTCGTCCTTTTGGGAGTCGCGTTGCCATTGGCGACCATTCATCTATGGATTGCGGTCGCTGGTGGTGAGATCCGCTCGTTGTTTGCCGGCGGTGCAGGACCGTTCTTCAAAAGAATCGGTGCGGCGCTCGCCCGCGCGTTTGCTTCTGAATCAGTGTTGATTTACGCCCTCGGACTTTTGATCTTCTTTGTCATTCCCTACGCCATCCTGTTTGTTCCCTTAACCCCCAGGGGTAACAAGACCGACTTTGCGTTCTTTGTTCTGCGCCTCTTGCTGTCTTTCATTTTCAGCCTAATCGGTTGGGTCGTGACTATTAGCACGCTCACGAGGAACAGTCTCGAGACCTCGCCGGCCGGTTCGCCTGATAGATCACCCGCGGTTGCCGTGGAGGCGGCTGCGTGACCTTCGTGAAGGCAGGTATTCGCGGATTAGACCGCGCGACTCGCGAGCATGCGTGGCTCCTCTCATGCGTATGCGGTTTGCTCCTGCTGCTTGGTTTTCCTCTGTCCCGGGGTAATTGGCTGGCGCTCAATTGGTCGAACCACACTGTCGGGCGAGACGAGTCCACGCTCGACTCTGCCTTGAAGGACGCAGCGACCGCCGCACTCGGCGGGCGCGAAGGCACAATCATCGTTTTGGATGCGCAGACCGGTCGCGTGCGCGCGCTGCTAAATCCGAAAGCAGCGTACGCTCAGGCACAGATGCCGGGCTCAGCCATGAAACCGTTCACCGCGCTCACAGCTTTGCGACTTGGTTTGATTGATGAAGGCTCACGCTCAGTTTGTCCCGGTCGCTTCACTGGTCTGAGTTTCTCGCTTCCCTGCACCCACGCTGACCACTTGCCGCCGTTTTCGCCGGCGCAGGCGATTGCCTATTCATGCAATTACTATTTCGCGACGCTGGGCCAAAGGCTGGGTCGAGACAAACTGGTCGCAACCGTGCGCGAGTTTGGCTTTGGACAACCGACGGGCCTTTCTGCTGACGATGAAGTTGCCGGTTTTTTGCGGCCTTGTGACGCCGGAACCAACACGCGCGTTCGCGAGAGCGAAAGCAATCACGTTTCCACGCAATCCGATTGCATAGCACTTGAAGCAATAGGCGAAAGTGATCTTATCCAGGTCACCCCAATTCAATTGCTCACCGCTTATACCGCTCTGGTCAACGGGGGACATCTCTTCCGGCCCGAAGTTGGCAACGCCGAGAACTTTCGTCCAGTCGAACGTGCGCAAATCGACGTCGCAGCGCAGCATCGCGGGGTGATCGTCAAGGGGATGGCCGGCGCAGTTCGTTACGGGACCGCGCGCAGTGCCAAACTCGATTCCCTGCCGCTCACAATTCTGGGGAAAACAGGAACTGCGATGCCGGCAAAAGGCTTTCGAACCAATGGTTGGTTCATTGGATTTGCTGGTCCATTTCAAAGCAATCGCGAAATAGATGAATCACAGGTAGAACTGGCTGTACTCGTGCTTTTGCCGCGCGCCCACGGTTCCGAAGCAGCCGCCGCGGCACGGCCCATCTTCGAAACCTTCGCGAACTTCACTAATGGAGAGCAGGAAGACAACGGTAATAAATCTGAAGGTGCCCAAACCAATTCCGTAAGTCGCAACTCGCAATCCGCAATCAAAGTTCATCTTGTTAATGACAATGTCACTGAAGAGTTGCCGCTGGAAGACTACGTGCTCGGGGTAATGCGAGCCGAAGGCACGATGGAGACAGAGCCCGAAGCTTTGAAAGCTTTAGCGATCGCGATTCGGACCTTTGCGGTGAAGAATCGCGGACGTCACGCAAAGGACGGTTACGACTTTTGCTCGACGACCCACTGTCAAAGATTTGTTGTCGGCGGCCCAACTGTGAGGGAGTCCCGACCAGCCGGGATTGCCGGCGCGCGGGCTTCTGACATGCTGATCCGAGCAGTACGCGCCACCGAGGGACAAGTCCTGCTCGACGATCAAGGGCAAATCATCGATTCATACTTTGGCGCGTCATGCGGCGGCGAGACGGCTAATATCGCGGATCTCTGGGGTGTGACGCCGCCTGATTACCTGCGCGGGGTGCGCGATGAATACTGTGTGACCGGCCCGCACGCACATTGGAGCGACGTGGTTACCCGAGCAAATCTCTTGCGCGCTTTGCAGAGCGACGCCCGCACTGACGTCGGTAACCGGCTCGATCAAATTCTGATAAGCCACCGTGACGAAACCGGGCGCGCGGAATTCATCACCCTCGAAGGCGAGCATCGCAGGACAGTCCGCGGCTGGGATTTCAAAATTATTATCGGCCGCGTCCTGGGGTGGAATGTTCTGAAGAGTTCGCGGTTTGAAGTCGCGCGCGCCGGGTCCACCTTTGTCTTTCGCGGCAGTGGTTTCGGTCACGGCCTCGGCCTCTGTCAGGAAGGCGCGCATGTAATGGCCGCGCGTGGGGCTCAGTATCAAAAGATTCTGGAGAAGTATTTTCCGGGTACGCGGGTT
>DATISD010000594.1:0-3223 GCA_035469005.1 Pyrinomonadaceae bacterium
AAGAAGCAGGTGACATTTTAAGGATAGTTGGCATCGTTTTGCTGGTGATTTTTGTATTCGCAGTTGGCATCCCACTGGTTTTGGCGGCAGCCGGCGTGGCCCTCAGCATCATCGGAATGCTGGTCGGACTGGCAATCGTGCTGATAAAAATAGCGATTGTTATCGCCATAATTTATTTGATTATAGTTGGAATTCGCGCGGTGCTTCGGTGAGTAGTCACGCCGCTATCTCCACATAGTCAACCCTGCTGCTCGGCTCAGGAATCGGCAATCCATCCTCACGCATACCACGCAAATGCAAATCTATGGCCTCGCGGATCTGCCGCTCGGTTTCCTCAACGGTTTGCCCAGTTGCCACGCAACCCGGCAAGCCAAGTCTCTCACACATTAAACCTAAAATTCACTATGTCCCCTTCCTGCATGATGTAGTCTTTGCCCTCTAATCTGAGCAACCCCTTTTCACGCGCGGCGGCATAAGAACCCGCCCGAATCAAATCGTCATAGCTAACGATTTCAGCGCGGATAAAGCCGCGCGCAATGTCCGAATGAATCGCACCGGCGGCGTCCTGCGCACGCGATCCTTGCGGAATGGTCCAGGCCCTTGCTTCTTTTTCTCCGGCGGTGAGAAAAGACATCAGGCCGAGCACGCGATAGGCGCTCTTGATCAATTGATCGACGCCGCTGCTCTGCACTCCCAGTGATTCAAGATATTCAGTGCGCTCTGAGGGCGACAGATCGACCAGGTCGGCTTCGAGCTGTGCGCAAATCACCACACACTCTGAACCCTCGTCTGCAGCAAATGCCCTCGCAGCTTTCACATGTTCGTTCTCACTCGGAGCATTAAGGTCTGCTTCATGAACGTTGGCGGCATAAATCGTCGGCTTCATCGTCAACAGAAAATAGTTTCGCGCGATAGGCTGCTCTTCTTCGGTGAGCGAAACACTGCGCGCCGGCTTGAACTCTTCCAAAGCTGTTTGCAGCTTATCCAAAACTGCCAGCTCTGCACGAGCAACCTTGTCTCCACTCTTAGCGGTTTTCTGCACGCGCTCGCGGCGGCGCTCGACGGTGGCGAGATCAGCGAGCGCCAATTCGATCTGAATTGTTTCAATGTCGCGACGCGGATCGATGGCGCCATCCACGTGCACGACCGAGTCACTTTCAAAACACCGGACCACGTGAACGATTGTGTCGGTTTCGCGAATGGCGTGCAGGAATTGATTTCCCATCCCTTCGCCCTGTGACGAACCGCGCACCAGTCCCGCAATATCGACGAATTCGACGCTGGCCGGAACGATCACCTCGGTTTTTACCAGTTTGGCCAGCGGCTCGAGCCGCTCATCCGGAACGGCGACGACGCCGACGTTTGGCTTGCTGGTTGAAAACGCGTAGTTGGCGATCAGCGCTGATGATTGCGCCGTCACGGCATTGAACAGTGTCGTCTTTCCGGCATTGGGTAATCCGACGAACCCGGCCCGAAGCATGTTTGATGTTCCTTCCGAAGATGAAAGCAACACTTCAACACGAGCATGCGCACACTGTCCAGCGAGCACGCGTCATATTTTCACGATTATTTGAGAGGCGGGATCCTCTGCGCCGTTAGGCACGATTTGTTTATGGAAGCAGAATTGGTCTTTCAATATTAACCCGCGAGATCGAAGCGTGCTTCGATCTCGCGGGTCGCTTTTTTAGAAAACCTCGATCTGTAAATAGGACGTGCTCAGCAGCCGTAAATCGTTATTGTTCGATCTTCTGAATAGTGATGGTGATGGTTGGCGACGATCCCGCCGTGCGGCTGTAAGATACCCAGTACCCAAGTTTAGGATAGCGCATCATCTTGTAAGCCGAACCGTCGGCCTTCTTGTCAGGTTCTGTGCCCACGACATCTTTGGCAGCGGGAATACCCGTGGCGCCGGACATGAAGTCGATCGATATCGCTGAGACTGCCTTGCGCTTATCGTAGTACACCTGCACTGTCTGAGTATCATTGAGGTATAAATCCTGATCGTCGGCCTTATTGCTCGGACTCCCGAGCTTCTTGCGGGCCTCTTCTGCAGGCATTCCAATCCGCACTCCTTTGTATTCGCTGAAGAGTGGTTCATCAGAGGTCCTTTGCCGTTGACCGAGTGAAGTGATCGACGCGGTGGTTGAGAAGATAAAGGCGGCCAAAAGAATAAACGTTAATCTGACTCGGCTTGAAATGAGTCTTCGAGAAGCGATAAACATTTGATCCTCCTTCGAGTAAACCGCGTTAGAAATACGCGATGGAAGGTTGAAGTCAGCTATCAGCACCACGCCGTTGGCCCACTTCGTGGCATGACAATAGGACAGGACTATTAACAAGTCAATACTTCTTCACCACAGTTACAGCTTCATGTCATTTTCGGATTGCCTATTGACTCAAGCCCGAATTTGACTTAGAAGGGTTATAGGGCTTCAGGCCCATTGTCTGTCGTGAAAAGGAGTATCTCAGCCATGAAAAGACACGTTTCGGCCGCTCTCGTGTTGTTTGTCATCGCGGGTCTAACTATTTTTGCAGGTTGTGCGCCCGCGCCCAGCGACAATACAAACATAGCCGTGGCTACTCCGGAACCGACGCCGGATAAAGCCGCGATCGAAACTGAATTAACACGGATAGAGAATGACTGGCCACGCATCATCAAAGAGCGCGACGGCGTCACCGTGCGACGCATTGAAGCAGACGATGTCGTGATCGTTTATCCGGATGGCTCGATCGGTAATAAAGAACAGGACGCGAAGGACATCGAAGCGGGCCTGTTCACCTTCGATTCGTGGGACACCCTGGAGGTGAAAGTGAACGTCGTTGACAAGAACTTCGCCCTCGTAACTCTGCGCTACACGGTCAAGAATGGCAAGATCAAATCGACTGACGGCAGGTCGATGGATGTCACCGGGCAGTATCTTTCATTGGATACCTTTGCGCGGCGTAACGGTCAGTGGCAGTTTATTGGTTTGTCGAGTGTGAAAGTTCAATCGCCGGTCGCGATGGCATCACCGACACCAAATGCTGCGCCTACCCAGCCGGCCGCAAAGCCCAGTGCCACTCCCAGGTCGTCGCCGATTTCGAGGGCAACTCCGGCCGCCAAACCTTCGCTGCCCAGGCCAACGCCCGCCAGACCTTCGGCGCCCAGGCCAACTCCGGCGAGAACCACGGCGTCACCAGTGAAGACACCCTAAGCTGGAACCGTCACACTACCTCGGCGTCG
>DATISD010000595.1:0-2396 GCA_035469005.1 Pyrinomonadaceae bacterium
CAGGACATCGATGTCGCGGCGAATCAGAGCGGACTTGGTGACAATGCCCACCGGATTACGGAATTCAGCGCAGACTTTCAGACAGGCTCGCGTAAGTTTGTAGTTCGCTTCGAGCGGCACGTAAGGATCGGAGGTAAACGAAAAGACAATATGCTCGCCTTTCCACGAGGGTTTCATCAGTTCTTTGCGCAAGAGCTCCGGCGCCCGGACCTTAACTACGATCTTTCTTTCGAAATCAGTCCCCGCGCCAAAGTCCAGATACTCATGTGTGGGCCGGCTGAAACAATAGGTGCAGCCATGCACACACCCCCGATAACAATTGATCGAATGATCGAACGCGACGTCCGGGCTGTCGTTGCTGCTGATGATGGTTCTTGTTTCTGTTTCTTCAAAGACCTCAATTTTCGCCGCCGGCGGTTCGCCGATCCATTCGACGGAGTGAGTAAGCCAGGGATTTGGCGGGTTGATGACGTAGCGCATGTCTGCAACTGTGTTTTATCGATGCAACAGAGCATACTGATTCGGCTTGGAATTTTCAAGTCTGGCTTCGGGCGGGCTGAAGATTGGCCCTGCGGCTTCTGCGGATATGATTTTGCGCTGGCCCAGGGATACGCGCCGCCGCAAGGAGCTTACATGCCGCCTCAAAGGTATTGAAACTCGGACTTCAGTAACAGCGACTCACTGGCTCGGTCTTACGGCCAGAAAAGCTGTTTCGCCTCGGCGATTAATAAGCAGCAGCGCAGGTTTGTCTCCATTCTTTTCAATCGCGGCGCGTAATTCGTCAGCCGATCGAACCGGTTGTCGATTCACTTCCTGAATTACATCGCCTCGCCTGATGCCCACGGCGCCCGCCGGACCTGTCGGATCGGCCGAGTCAACGACCACGCCCTGCGTGCCGGCCCGGAGGCCGAGTTCCTGGGCCAATTCAGGCGTCAACGGCTCGACGTTGATTCCCAACTTCCCTGCACCGCCCCGCGAGTTAGGTGCGCCTTCATTTTGATTCTCGGACTGCGCCGTTTCCTGATTGAATTCGCCAAGTGTGGCGCGAATCTTCTGTTCCTTATTATCGCGCAGGACGGTGAGCGTCACCTCGCTGCCTGGCGCGTTGCTGGCCACTCGATTACGAAACGCATTCGTATCGTTTACGGTGGTGTCATCGATGGCTGTGATCACGTCGCCGCGGCGGATGCCTGCCTTTTCGGCCGCGCTGTCCGGTCGAACTGAATTCACAATTACGCCCTTCGCTTCAGACATCCCCAGACTGGCAGCGAGATCCGACGTCACTCGCGAAACGGTAATTCCGAGCTGACCGCGGCGCACTTTTCCGCTCTTCACCAATTGATCCATGACGGTACGTGCCATGTTTGACGGAATCGCGAATCCGATTCCGATGTTGCCGCCGCCGGCGCCGGGCACGATTTGCGAGTTGATGCCGATCAATTCTCCGATCGTGTTGATCAGCGCGCCGCCCGAATTTCCCTGATTGATCGGCGCATCCGTTTGCAGAAAATCTTCGAAACTGCCAGATCCAGTTCCGCCCGTCGATCGACCTTTGGCGCTGATGATGCCCATCGTCACCGTTTGTCCAATGCCGAGCGGGTTGCCAATCGCCAGGGCAACATCGCCGACCCGAACCTTGTCAGAGTCACCCGGAGTCATAAACGTCAGGCCATCAGCATTCACTTTCAACAAAGCCAGATCGCTCGGTGGATCAGTTCCAATGAGTTTCGCGTCAACCGTACGACCATCGTTCAAATCAACCTTAATGTCCTGCGCGCCATCGATGACATGATGATTAGTGAGTATATAACCGTCAGTGCTGACGATTACTCCCGAGCCAAGCGCCCGTTGAAGCGATTCCTGTGGTTGTTGCTGGCCACGGTCGCCGAACAGTCCGCGGAAGAAAGGATCATCAAGAAAAGGATACTGCTGAGGATTGCGTACGCGTTTGTCCGCGCGGATCGTAATCACGGCAGGAGCTACTTTGCCCAGCACGTCTGCGTAGGAATTCTTCGGCAGGGTGTCGGGCACCGGAGCAAAATTCAGCGCCGGATTGGTTGCGCTTCGCTTACACGCGACCGAAGACAGACCAAAAGCCAGCAGCACCATCAGACAAATCACCGCCAATTTGGCGTTTGAACGAACGGCATTATTTGAAAGACTCTTAAAATCCATGACTATCTCTCCAAACCACATTTATGAGTTCTTGAAAACTATCTTATGGCGCAATTCTAGCAGAAGAAGTTTGGAAGGAGACAAGTGGACATGTCAGAACCCCGGGCGAAAGCGAGCTTTGGAGTGCGGTGGCAGGCGTAGCGCGACACCGCTTTGGATCATTGACGAAGTCTGCCTTATTGGATCAAAAGCGCCGTCGCCGCTTCGCTCTGCCGGCGCAC
>DATISD010000596.1:0-2757 GCA_035469005.1 Pyrinomonadaceae bacterium
CGCCGAAGAAGTAATTGAGAAGATCAAGATCGAGTCGATCAAACGCGAACTGGACGAGGCAGTCTTGAACCGGTTGCATTCTGAATTTCAGCTTGAGGCGTAAATGGTTACGGTCGAAGAATTAATACCTATCAAACCAAAGCCGAAAGGCGATTGGGATGTCGAGCGCATTCGCAAGGACTTTCCCGTTCTGCGCCAGACGGTGAATGGAAAGCCGCTGGTCTATCTCGACAACGCGGCCTCTTCCCAGGTCCCAATGATGGTCATTGAGCGCGGCGCACAATACATCGAGCAGGAACATTCCAATATTCATCGCGGCGTGCACTACCTGAGCATGAAAGCGACGACCGCCTATGAAGGCGCGCGCGAAAAGGTGAAGCGCTTCATTAACGCGCGCGATACGAAGGAATGCATCTTTGTGCGGGGCGCGACCGAAGGCATCAACCTGGTGATGTACGGCTATGGCCGCAAGTTCATCGGCGCGGGCGACGAAATCATCATCTCGGCCATGGAGCATCATGCCAACATCGTTCCCTGGCAGATGCTCTGTGAAGAAAAAGGCGCGAAACTGCGCGTCATTCCGATGAATGACGCGGGCGAGTTGTTGATGGATGAATACGACGCTCTGCTCAACGAGCGAACGAAGTTTGTCGCCGTCGCGCATGTCTCAAACGCCCTGGGCACAGTCAATCCCGTCAAAGAAATTATCGAGCGCGCGCACAAATACGGAGTGCCGGTGCTGATTGATGGCGCGCAGCAGGCACCACATGGAAAGATTGACGTGCAGGATCTTGACTGCGACTTCTATACTTTCTCGGGACATAAGATGTTCGCGCCCACAGGCAGCGGCGTCGTTTACGGCAAGGCCGCACTGCTCGAAAAGATGAGTCCTTTTCAGGGCGGCGGCGACATGATCAAAAGCGTCACGTTTGAAAAGACGATCTATGCGGACCTGCCGAACAAGTTTGAAGCGGGCACGCCGGCCATCGCTTCGCAAATTGGCTTAGGCGCGGCCATCGATTACCTCAACATTGTCGGCCGGGAAAAGGCTGCGGCTTATGAACGTGAACTGCTTCGTTACGCGACCGAGCGTCTGTCCGCGATCGAAGGGGTGCGCATCATTGGGACAGCGCGTGAAAAACTGAGCGTCCTGTCGTTCGTGATTGACGACATTCATCCGCACGACATCGGCACGATCCTGGATCAGGAAGGCATTGCTATTCGCGCCGGCCATCATTGCGCGCAGCCGGTAATGCAACGTTTCAAAGTACCGGCGACGGCGCGCGCCTCGTTTGCCTTCTACAACACGAAAGCGGAAGTCGACGTGCTGGCGGACGCGATTGAAAAAGTGATTGAGGTATTTGGCTGATGTCGGAACTAAGCGAGCTTTACCAGGCAGTCATCCTCGATCACAACAAGAAGCCTCGCAATTTTCATAAACTCGAAAACGCGAACCGCACCGCTGAAGGCTTCAACCCGCTCTGCGGCGATCAACTTCTTCTCTATCTTCACGTCGAAGACGATCAGGTCAAAGACATCAGCTTTGAAGGCTCAGGCTGCGCTATCTGGAAAGCCTCAGCCAGCATGATGACACAGGCGGTGAAGGGAAAGAGCAAGCAGGAAGCGGAACAGTTATTCGACGAGTTTCATCGGATGGTTACTGGAAAGCTCGACGAAGAGCGAGATCCGAATGACCTGGGCCGTTTGAAAATCTTTGCCGGTGTCCGGGATTTCCCGGTGCGGGTCAAATGCGCAACGCTCTCGTGGCACACGCTGCACGCGGCGCTGAACAATCAGGACAAAATTTCGACGGAATAGTTCATGGTTTATGTTTGCACCACTCTCGTCGCCACGCCTAACCAATTACCCCGTTTACTTTTCCCGACAACATAGACAGGCATATTTATCCTACCCACCTTGTAAGCCCTGCTTTCGGCCAGGTTCTTCGAAAGCACCTGCACAATGTTTCGATATCTTTCGGCTAGGAGGAAGTTCTCTACTTGCATCTCCTCCACCTGGCAGTCTTCCGATTCCCCGGTAAGCCTGCAAAGGAAGTCATGAGTCAAATTGGGCAGCCCTTCCCAATGAATTACTTCAAACGGGTAATCTGACTCGCTCATAAAGAGCAATCCCGCAGTCACTCTTTTCAACTCTTGAACGATCTCTGCATCGTTGTCTGCCATTTTGTTTCCTTCGGCTATGATTACTAAAAAGGTGGGACTCAACACAGAGTCCCCCGGTTATGGCGAGCGGCTTCTTAGCGTTCCATCCAGCCTTATTGTTTCGGACCGATAACTGGTCCGTCTCCAATTACGAAATAACCCGGAGGCGGCGTACCACCGTTGCTCTGGGCAAAGGCCGCCGCTGCGGCGGCTTCCGCATTGACCGCGTTGATATTCGCCTGTTTGTTGTTCTTGGGTACAACCACAGTGTGGTAATTGCGGCTGACTCCGCCCGAGGTGTCAGTAGCCGTGACGACGATTAAGTAAACACGTCCGTTGTTTGCCTCGACTCGCTCGCCCCGCAGACGGAGTGTATTCGGGGCAATATCTTTGGCGTCAGGAGAGTGAACCGTATCGTTAAGGGTCGGAGTTTGGTCATCCTCATCCCCAAAGACATCCACGTGAATCGTGACTGTTTCACCCTCCTGGTCAGTGGCACTAGCCGACAACCCAACGTTGAACAGATTACTATTCGTTGAGGATATTAGGCTCATGGCCACGGACGAGGTCAGCACAGGAGCATCGTTTACATTAG
>DATISD010000597.1:0-3053 GCA_035469005.1 Pyrinomonadaceae bacterium
CACTACGCTCGAAGAGTTAGCGAAAAAAGCCGGTGATTCGCCGCAATTGGCGTCTGTGATTTCGTCTTACCAATCGCGGTTAAAGGCCAGGCTGGCAGCGACCAAAACCGGGAGCTGAAGCATTTCAGTCAGAGACATAAACCTAAGGCGGGCCGTTCGTGTGCTCTCAGGAATATGTGCCGAATTACGTCACCAGGTCGAACTTTGGGCTTGAGTTAAAACGGAATCTCCTGCTATATTCCTAAATGATACGCACCAATCAGCGCGGTGTGTAACGCCCCCAGCGCCTTCTCGCCTAAAGAGGGACAACCAAAAATGCAAGACAAACAAGATAGGGAGATAGGCTTATCTCGCACAATTGAAGCCACTGGTACTGCTGCAGCACCCGCACCGGCCACGTCATTGCTCGTGGTAGAAGACGACGAAAACATTTCGACGGCGATTCAGGAATACTTTTCTCGAGCGGGTTATGTAGTGACTACTGCCAGTGACGGATTGGCGGGCGTAGATGCTGCAGGCAAGAACCGGCCGGATGTAGTCGTACTGGATCTTATGCTGCCAAAGATGGATGGGTTAGCTGTTTGCAAAGAGCTGCGGCAAAGCAATCCGCAGATGCCCATCATTATGCTCACGGCCAAGGACGACATAGTCGACAAGGTTTTGGGTCTGGAGATGGGCGCCGACGATTACATCACCAAGCCTTTTAGCTTGCGCGAAGTCGAAGCGCGCATTAAGTCGGTGCTCCGGCGCGCGAGGGCTGCGGCGGTTACGGGCGACGGGAAAGATGAAACTCCAATCGTACGCGGACAATTGCGCGTCGACCCCGTTCGGCGGGAGGTAACCATCGCCGACCGTCACGTCGATCTCACACCGAAGGAATTCGACCTGTTGCGATTGTTCGCGTCAAACCCGGGACGCGTCTTCCCGCGCAAGTACCTGCTTGAAAAAATCTGGGATTACTCCTATGAAGGCTATGATCGAACGATCGATTCTCACATCAATCGATTACGAGCCAAAATCGAGGATAACCCGGAAAATCCACAACTGGTGCTCACCGTCTGGGGCATCGGTTACAAATTTACGGACGCGGAATAAACTGCGCCGTTTTCCCCGCTCACAAAACCTTAAGTGGAAGCCTCGGCCCTGTCTCTTCCTCAACATCACGCCGTTTAATCAAACGCGCCAATTAAGGTAAACGCTATGCCGACTCAAAACCCAACCCTACGATTGCGCCACCTCGCGCGAAACCTTCTCTTTAGCGCTGCGTGCGCGGTTCTGATCATCGCCTCATCTGGGACCGTTCAGGCTGCGATCCTGGAGGAATCCTCTGATAGCTGGTTCTCAACGATCTTTTCGACCTACGGAATCACCTTGATGCCGATCGCATTGCTCACCGCTCTGGTTCTTTTCAAGCGATACAACGCCAAAAAGGAAACCGGGGAGATTAAGGCGGCTGGAGCTCGCGGTAGCAGAAACCAATCTGAGGCCAGGAACTACCTGGCCCGCGAGGACTCGCTTCCCACTGAACCGTCCATGTTGTCAGAGCGCCGCACGCAGCCGGTCGAAGCAGCGCACGTCCTGGAAAAGCCCGGCGAGGCAGAAGCGTCGGCCTTCGGCGCGTACCGGGTCGATCAAGAGGTCGGCAAGCTGGTGGTTGGGAAACCGCACCGCATGGATGTGATTGCCTCGCGTGCAACGGACGATCGCCGGACAATCGAAGCTTCGTTGATTAAAGCGATTGAGTCGTCAGACACCAGCGAAGACGGCCGCCGGCTAGCGCGAGAGGCGTTGGAAGAATATGGTTTTGTCGCCCGCCAAAGCGCGACCATGTTGATGGGAAGTGACGCGTGGGAAAGATCGTCTGCCGCTCGGACGCTGGGCCAGATCGGCGCGCCGTCTTCTCTGTCTTTTCTAATCGAGGCGCTGCATGACAACGATTCCGTGGTCCGGAACCAGGCAGTTTCGAGTTTGGGCTCACTAAAAATGGCCGCCGCAATTGGAGCATTGCTCGACATCGCTCGGCGACATCCAGACATCCCTGCCTCGTTGCTAAGTGAAACTTTGAGCTCATGTTCCGTGGAAAGTCTGGATTACCTGGACGCACCTTGTGCGGAGCCGGCCATGCTGGGAATCGCGCCTTCAGCGAACGAAGCCGCGGACTTGGAGAAGTTGGTTTCGTTTGAAGATTTGCCATCGGGAGAAGACGATCCCGAATTAGCCGAAGCCCTGGCGCAAATTGATAATGCTGACGTGAATGCGCGCGGCATGATTGCGCAAACGCTCTCGATGTATCCTTCGCAAGGTTCTGTTCTGGCGTTGACATCAATGGTTGTTAACGATCCTGAGCCCTCGGTTCGTGCCGCCGCCGTGGCCAGTCTCGGTTCAATCGATCATGAATCGGTAATCGCACCGGTATTGCTCGCGCTTGCTGACGAAACACGAATAGTGCAGGCAGCCGCAGCGCGCACGTTGACCAGCGTTCACTTTGATCGAGCGGATGCTTACGTCCGCCTGATAGAAACAGCGCTGCCTGAAATGCTGAAACAAGTCGCGCGAGCTTGCATCAAGACCGGCATCGCCGCGCAAGCGGTAGATCGTTTGGCGAGCGAAGACCGTCACCAGGCCTACGAAGCGTTCTCTCTCCTTTCGGTACTGGCCCGGGCAAACGAGACTGCACCGATCATCGATGTGATTGAAAATCATCAGGATGAAGAAGCCCGACTTTGTGCAGTTCGCGTTATCAATCTCGCCGGACAATCTGCAATTGCACCGAAGCTGCGTGAAATCGTCGCGCTCGAAAGCATGTCTGAGAATGTGAGAACTGCGGTGCTCGAAGTTCTCTATAAACTCGATCAGCATCAGCCGCCGCCGCTCGATTTGACGCCAAGTGACAACGTGCCGGTGTCGTTGCATAATTCTTCCTAGAGTTCGGTGTGTTTCGTTGATGTTGCCCCAATGATTAGCACGATGAAGCAGTCGCCCCGGTTTGTTGCAATCTCCTCCTCAGCCTTAAGACACGGCGGGATAATTTCGCTTGCGCTGTCGTTATTCAT
>DATISD010000598.1:0-2205 GCA_035469005.1 Pyrinomonadaceae bacterium
GAATTTTGTCTTTCGCGGCGAATTCGAATTTGCCAACGATCCGCGTAATTTCTTTAACGAAGAGGATCCGGCCGTAATGCGCATGGCGCGCAGCTTTGCCGAGTCGATTGTCTCGACGCTGGTGAATGGCTTCGGAGTGAAGGAATAGTCAGAACCGCCTGCGGTAGCGGGCGGTTGATCTCTGGTTATGATGGGTGGTCCATCTCGACGACTAACCGCCCGCTACCGCAGGCGGTTCTGATTGACTATGCCCACTCGCACTCGCAGAGACCTCGAACAATCGTTAAAGAAGGGTCAGATCGAACCCGTCTATTTTCTCTATGGCGGTGAAGCTTATTTGCGCGATCAGGCACTGCGAGAGATTACTGATGCTGCTCTCAGCGGGACCTTGCTGCGCGAATTCAACGACTCGTCATTCAACCTCTTCAGCGACGATGTCCGGGATGCAATCGCCGCGGCCGAGCAACTCCCGATGATGTCTGAGCGTCGAGTGGTTCGCCTCCGGAACTTTGCCAGACTTCGTGAATCGGACGAAGAGGTTCTGTTCGCGTATCTCGGGCGGCCAGTCGAAACTTCGGTGGTCATTTTTGTCGGCGACGACATCGACAAGCGCAGGAAATTAGGAAAGAAACTGATGTCCGGCGCGGGTGCGTTCGAGTTTCAGCCGCTCAAGCCGAACGAACTCCCAACCTGGATCAAGGCCCATCTGAAAGGCATTAACGCTGACATCGAGCCGCGCGCGCTCAGCCAGCTCATAGAACTGTCGGCCAGCGATCTCTCAGCACTAACCAATGAGTTGAACAAACTGGCCGCGGCCGCGCTGCCCTCAGGCCGAATCACTTCCGAGCTGGTGGATCAATTGGTCAGTCGATCGCGTGAACACATGAATTGGGACCTGACCGACAACATCGTGGCACGCAATCGCCGGGCAGCGCTCAAGGTCTTGAGGGATTTTCTTGATGATGGTGTTGAGCCGGTGCTGTTGACGGGCGTAATCGCGGGTACGTTTCGACGCATGGCGCTGGCGAAGGCTTTGCACGCTCGCGGCGCGTCGCCGGGCGAAATCTTCCGCGAAGTCAGGGTGCCTCCATTCAAGCAGCGGGACTATCTGGCAATGCTGAACCGGATTGACTCCGCAACGATGTCCCGCATGATTCAGCGGATCGCGGAAACTGATTTGGCGATTAAGACTTCAAAGGCGACGCCGCGTATGCAAATGGAAATGCTCGTTTGCGAGTTGATGATCTAGCAGGTGCGCACGTTCCCCGCGTGCTTCCTTCTCTCCGCTTCTCTGCGAGATACTCGTGCCTTTTTCCTCTGCGGTTATTGTTTTCGTTGCTCTTAAAAACCGCAGAGGACACAGAGGATTTCGCAGAGGTGCGCGGAGGGAGCGTCTCATTAATAGTCCAATGTTTTCAAATCCGGTTCTACCCATTCATTCTTAGCTTTCACCGAACCCAGCTTCTCTTCCGAATAATAATCTGCGATGAGGTTCTTGTTTCTCAAAAAAAGAAGTGAGGCGGACCGAACAAACGATCCGCCTCACTTCTGGAATCAGTTAATGGCCGCCGGCTAACCCGGGCGGTCAGGAATTATTTTGCCGCCGCTTGATTAGCGCGTGCCGTCAACCGTGACTTATGTCGCGCGGCGGCGTTGCGATGCAAAACGCCTTTCTGGACGGCCTTATCTATTTCCGAAACGGTCTGGGGCAGCAGCGCTCCAGCCTGAGGGGCGTCAGCGCCTTTCAGGGCGCTGCGAAATTTCTTGATCGAGGTGCGCAATTTGGTGCGATTAGTACGATTAACCACGCGACGCCGCTCGTTCTGGCGCACTCGCTTTTCCGCTGACTTATGATTAGGCATTCAAAATCTCCGTTAGTTCTCAACAATAGCGCCCGCGAATTTCGCGAGCGCCGAATAAGGACTATAAGGACGGCCAGGAGTAGTGTCAAGGAGCGGCGTAGGGTGGTACTGGTTCAGTTTGGATTGAAAATGAACCACCGCAGGCCGATGCACTGACCCGTTCAGCAAGGGCCGTTAGGCCCGAAATATTTGTAGAACGAACGTAAGTTTGGATCCTGAGGCCCGTCGGGCCGCCATTTTTTCTTCATCTGGTCAGGAAAGAGATTGGAGATCGGGGGTCAGGCCTTCGATTTTTGCGATTTCGCGAGCGGTGAGAAAAATCTTGCATTAGAGAATCGCAAGG
>DATISD010000599.1:0-1749 GCA_035469005.1 Pyrinomonadaceae bacterium
GGCGCCCAGCTTGTCGATCTCGTCGAGCATCATCACCGGGTTGTTCACGCCGGCGCGGCGAATTGATTGAATGATACGGCCCGGCATTGCGCCCACGTAGGTGCGGCGATGACCACGCAACTCGGCTTCGTCGCGTACTCCACCCAGGCTCAAACGCTCAAATTTGCGGCCCATGGCGCGGGCGATCGAACGGCCCAGCGAGGTCTTCCCCACGCCCGGGGCGCCCACGAAACAAAGAATCGGGCTCTTGGCATCGGGCCGCAACTTAATGACGGCCAGGAATTCGAGGATGCGTTCCTTCACATCCTTGATGTCGTAATGATCTTCATCCAGAACTTTCTGCGCTTCATTCAGATCGAGAAGGTCCGCAGACGATTTTTTCCACGGTAGTTCCAGAATGAAATCCAGATAGGTACGAATGACGTGATAGTCGGGCGCCATCGACGGAAGCTTCTCCATGCGACTCAATTCGCGTTCAGCTTCCTTGCGAACGTCGTCCGGCAGATCCGCCTTGGCCAGACGCTCGCGCAACTGGGTGGCTTCGGCTTGTTCGCCACTTTCATCCTCGCCCAGTTCTTTTTGGATGGCTTTCATCTGCTGGCGCAAGACGTAATCACGCTGCGCCTTGTCCATTTCCGTCTGCGCTTCGCTGGCAATCTTCGAACGCAGGCGAATGATCTCGACCTCACGAGCCAGAAAATCGTGAGCCAAATGCATGAGATCGTCGACCGTGTTGGCCTCGAGCATCTGCTGCTCTTTTTCAACCCCGAGGCTGAGGATTGAACCCAGGAAATAAGCGAGCCGCACCGGCTCGTCGGCGCTGAGCACGATCAGACGAACCTCGGGTGGCACCTGCGGCAGGTAGGCGAGAGCCTGTTGAATCAATGATTGAACGTTGCGTTTGGTCGCTTCTACTTTTTCTTTGTCTCTGACGGTTAAAGTCGGCAGCACGCGCACACGCGCTCGCATAAAAGGCTCCTGCTGTTCCCAGGCCACCATCTGAATTCGTTCACTTCCCTGGACGATCAAGTGGAGAGTGTCTTCAACTCTCTCCATCCGCTTGATCATCACCAGCGTGCCGACTTCAAAAAGATCTTCAGGTTTGGCATCGCCTTCTGAGACGCGATCGGGCCGCACGCTGATGCACGCGAGCAATTTTTCCTCGCTCGCCAACGCCGCCTCGACCGCGGCCATCGATCCTGGCCGGCCGACAGATAGCGGCACCATCGTCTCTGGAAACAGCGTCGTGTTCTGCAGAGGAAGAACGGGAATTAAAAACGGCTCGCCTTCTGGTTTCTTTGGCACCGTGGCAGCCGTAGGTTGGTTCGGAGTGTTTTCTGTTTCTGCCATCGAATTAAAAGTATGAATCCGTAAAATTCGGGTTTACCGTTTGGCGGCCCGTGCCTGCTGTTGCTCTTCGTGAAGCCGCAAAATCAAAAGCCCGTCGCGATAATCACGGTCGATCGAAGCATGTTCAATTGAGCGCGGAAACTGAATCGTCTTTTCGAAACGGCTGTAAGTAATCTCGAGCTGATAATGCGAAACGCCCTCGCCGCAAGTCGCATCGCGCCGCAATCCGCTGATGCGCAAGACTCGGCCGTCAATATTAATTTCAATATCCGCGGGTCTGATTCCGGCCAGGTCGACTTTGACGATCCAACCATCGGTGGTGCGGTAAACATCGGCGGCGGGACACCACAAACGACCCGAAGGCCGCCGATGGCGATCGTCGGGAATCATGCGGAAGTA
>DATISD010000600.1:0-2195 GCA_035469005.1 Pyrinomonadaceae bacterium
GCGAAACCCCGGAAAAATACAAGGGCGCCCGAATCATTTTCAAAGATTTCGAGACATCCAACTGGGCGTGGGACCCCTTGGCGAAGGCCTACTACTGGCATCGCTTTTATTCGCATCAGCCGGACCTGAATTTCGACAATCCAGCCGTGCACGACGCCGTGAAGAGGGTCTGCGATTTCTGGCTGTCGATGGGTGTGGACGGACTTCGACTTGATGCCATCCCGTATCTTTACGAACGAGAAGACACAAATTGCGAGAATCTTCCTGAGACGCACAAGTATCTTCAGGAACTTCGCGTTCACGTGGACGCGAAATTCCCGAATCGCATGCTGCTTTCAGAGGCCAATCAGTGGCCGGAGGACGCGGCTGCGTATTTTGGGAAGGGCGACGAGGCGCACATGAATTTTCATTTCCCGCTTATGCCGCGCATGTTCATGGCGCTCCAGATGGAGGACCGGTTTCCGATCATCGACATCATGGAGCAGACGCCGGCGATCCCGGAGACTTGTCAGTGGGCAATGTTTCTGCGCAACCACGACGAGCTTACGCTGGAAATGGTGACAGACGAGGAGCGCGACTACATGTATCGAGTTTACGCGACCGATCCGCACGCGCGTATCAATCTTGGCATCCGCCGGCGGCTTGCTCCGTTGCTTGCGAATAACCGCCGAAAAATTGAACTGCTCAACACCCTGCTGTTTTCCATGCCTGGCACACCCATCATCTATTACGGCGATGAGATCGGCATGGGCGACAATTTTTACCTCGGCGATCGCAATGGTTGCCGCACGCCGATGCAATGGAGCCCCGACCGCAACGCGGGATTTTCAAGAGCGAATCCGCAACAGCTTTATCTGCCAGTCACCATCGATCCCGAGTATCACTACGAAGCGGTTAACGTCGAGAACCAGCAGAAAAATCTTTCGTCACTATTGTGGTGGACACGTCGCGTGATCGCGATGCGGAAAAACTTCAAGGCTTTCTCGCGTGGCTCTCTCGAATTTTTGAATCCGGACAATCCGAAAGTGCTGGCGTTCCTTCGCCGCTTTGAAAATGAGACGATCGTGATGGTGGCAAATCTTTCACGCTTCTCGCAGTCGGCCGAGCTGGATCTCTCGCGTTTTGCTGGCTGCGTGCCGATGGAAGTTTTTAGCCGCAATCTGTTTCGGCCGATCCGGAAAACCCGCTACGTCATTACACTCGGCCCGCACGCCTATTACTGGTTCGCGCTGCAAGCGCCGATCGACGCGCGCCGCGCATCGAAGAAACACGTTGTCCCTACCATCAAGGCGCCAGCTCAGTTCGACGTCCTGCTTGGCAACAGCCAGCGAGAACAGCTCGAGCGCGATGTTCTTCCCAATCACATCCAAAATTCCCGCTGGTTTGGTTCCAAAGCGCGCACCTTTCGGAATCTGAAAGTCACAGAGCAACTCGCTTTTTCGGCTGATGCCGATGGCGCGCGACTCTGGTTCATCGACGTAAATTATCTGGATGGTCCGACGGAAAGGTATGCCATACCGGTAAAGATCGCCTCGGCCGAAACCGCGCAGTCTGTTACGCAGAACGGGTCGCAGACGATCTTAGCGCATTTCGGACGAAGGAACGGCGCCATCCTGTGCGATGCCATTTGGGACGCGGCGTTTCGTTCACAATTGTTCGAAGCCATCGTGCGATGTCGTACGCTCAGAGCTCAGGCTGGACAATTTGTCGGCCTTACAACCTCGGGTTTCGAGTCGCAAGACGTTGATGTCTCCGCCAACTCGCACGTCCTGAGCGCGGAACAGAGCAATTCTTCAATGCTCTTTGACAATAAATTTTTCCTGAAACTCTATCGAAAGCTCGAGGACGGGGTGAATCCTGACGTGGAAATCACGCGATTCCTGACGGAGAAAACCGATTTTCCAAACGTGCCAGCTTTCGTCGGAGCGCTTGAATATCGCCGGCCAAAGGCGGACCCAACGGTTGTTTGTCTACTGCAACGCGCGATTGTCAATGAAGGCAACGTCTGGACGCTCACGGTGGACGCCCTCGGCCGCTACTACGATCGCGTGCTGGAGCGTAAAGGCGATGTTCAGAGTGAAACAGCGCCGCCCGGTGCTCTTCTCGAGGAATTGGTAGGCGGCGTGTATCCTGAACAGGTCAAGCTGCTGGGGCAGCGGACAGGCGAATTACATCTCGCACTGGCATCGAGGAAT
>DATISD010000601.1:0-6138 GCA_035469005.1 Pyrinomonadaceae bacterium
AAGCTCCGACCCAATCAATCGTGACCTTGCCGCCGAGCATTCTCGATCAGGAACTAACGACGATCGATCATCGGCATCTGAAACTTTCGGATTATTCCGATAAAACAATCGTTTTGAACTTATTTGCGTCGTGGTGCGGTCCCTGCCGGATGAATCTGCCCGACTTGATCGATCTGAAACGAAATTACGTGGCGCATCAGATCGAGGTGATTGGCCTCGTCTCTCAGAAGAATGATCCTGATATCGACGAGGTTCGCAAGTTTGTGCGAGATCAGGGAGTCAACTTCCAGGTCATTTGGGATACCGAAAATTTCAGCGATTCTCTGATGAAGGCAGAGAACCGCAGCGGTGTGTTGCCCGTCACGTTCGTAATAGGCCGAGGCACTGTGCGTAAAACCTTCTTCGGTTTTAATCCGTCAATGACACCTCAACTTCTCCGGCAAACGCTGGATCAAATTGGTCAGGAGCCAGGGAAATCTCCATGAAGGAAAAAGCTCCCAACCGACCGTAGTCGGGACCTAAATTTATCCGCCTAATCGAATGGAAGCGACCGCGACCCGAAAACCAGATCTCAAAACCGAAGCCATCGCCGGCATCACCACTTTCTTCACGATGTCATACATCGTGGTGGTCAATCCGCAAATAATCTCGGCCGACGGCAAAACCGGCATGGCTTTCAGCGGCGTGCTGACGGCGACGGTGCTCATCTGCTTCACGATGACCTTGCTGATGGGGCTTTATGCCAGGCTGCCGTTCGCGGTTGCGCCGGGCATGGGCATCAACGCGTTTTTTACTTATGCGATCATCCTGGGTAAAGGCGTGCCTTGGCAGACGGCGCTGGGAATAATTTTTTGGGCCGGCGTCTTCTTTCTGCTCATCTCGATTACGCCGATTCGCGAATCAATCGCCAGAGCAATCCCGCGCGAGATTAGAATCGCCGCGGCAGTGGGCATCGGAATTTTTCTTACGTTCATTGGGCTGAAAAACGCCGGCTTTGTCGCTGCCGACCCGATTACGTTTGTCAAAATCGGCACCCTCGGGAAGCCGGCGCTCCTGACTATTCTGGGGGTCGCGATTTCAATTTTTCTGATGTCCCGACGAAATCCGTTTGCTTTTCTGACAGCGATCGTTGTCGTAACGCTGGCTGCCTGGACTTTGGGTTTGGTTACGGCGCCACCGCGTTTGCTGAGTCTGCCGGATTTCCGGACGGTGTTTTTTAAACTCGATATTTTCGGCGCGCTGAAGGTGAGTTTGATACCGTCGATCATCGCGATCCTCTTCACAGATCTCTTCGATTCAATCTCGACGTTCATCGGTGTGGCTCACGCGGGCGACTTGCTTGACGAAGATGGTCATCCGCGCAACCTGCGGCAGGGATTAATTGTCGATTCGCTGGCGACCATGGGCGCGGGTCTGGCCGGAACTTCGTCAGGCACTGCTTACATCGAAAGCATTGCCGGAATCAGCATGGGTGGCCGGACCGGCATGACTTCGGTTTTCACCGCACTCTGCTTTCTTCCCTGTCTGTTTATTGCGCCGGTGGCCGGCATGGTGCCGCCCTTCGCGACGGCCGCGGTGTTGATTCTGGTCGGCGCTGCGATGTTCCGCAGCGTTAACCAAATCAATTTTTCAAAGATTGAAGAAGCCGTGCCCGCGTTTTTAACTCTGGTGCTAATCCCGCTGACGTTTTCAATCACGCAGGGAATTCTCTGGGGATTTATTTCGCATGTGGGTTTGTACCTGATGGTCGGGCGGCGCCGCGAGATCCATCCGGTGATGTACGTGCTGGCCCTGGTGTCTATTGGATTGCTGGTGCTGGAACGGGTGAAGTTCGGATAAACTTGCGCTGATAATCCCCGGCGTCGCATACTCCGAAAGTCAATGCGTAAGGCTCGATTCATCTTGATGGCGCCCGCGACTTTGTGCGCGGCCTTTCTGGGCATATTGAGTGCGCAGAGCGAAAGGATCCAGGAAGAATCGGAAATAGTCTCCTTCTTTGACGTGCTCGATCTCCCCGCCCGAATCGATGAACCAAAGTTGTCCAAGGGTAAAGACAGCTATTTATTGAATTGCGCGATCGCGAATCGATCTGGAGAACCATTACTCGGGTTGCGGTTGATTCTCATGATTGTAGCGCCTGATGGAAAACTGCGAACGCGCCTGGCCTGGTCTGAAGAGTCAGAAGTGGCGGCTTACTCAATCAAGACCTTTCAGTTTAATCTTCACCTCAAAGATAGCGTACCAGCGAGTGACCGGTATTTTCTCGCTGTCGATGAAGTAATTGGGCGCGAAACCATCTGGCGCGCAGTCGATGCTGAAAAGGCTCTGCGGGCCTATTCTCGCGGCCAGCATGACGTCGTTCCAAAAGTGAAGGCCGTCGCGAATAAGGACGATCGCGACCGGCGCCCCCTGGTGATACGTCAGGAGAGGAAACAGTGAAGCGTTCGACGAGAGGATGCGGTTGCGCGATTGCCGTGCTCGTGGTTCTGGTGGGCGCCGGCGTGGGTGCCTGGTTCAAGTGGGGACGTCCGTGGTGGAATACGCGTCCGCCGAAACCGACGGGCGAGTTGCAGGTTCACGTGCTCGATGTGGGACCAATTGAAGGCGACTCAATTCTTATCGTTTCGCCCGGGGGGAAATCCATTTTGATCGACGCCGGAGACGCCGGAAAAGGCAAGGTCATCCTGGAGGCACTGAAGCGCTACAAAATTGAAAAGCTCGATTACTTCATCGCCACTCATCCTCATCCAGATCATATCGGCGGCGCCGATGAAGTAATGAACGCAATCAAGGTTGGGACTGTGATCGACAATGGCGTCGATCTCTCGACGCCCGCGCCGCCGGCGCCGCCAACAAAAGGAAAGGGTAGGAAAGCGAAGCCGGCGCCGACGCCCACAAAGAAGAGCAAGACAAGGACTGTCACGAGTTTCTTTGACGAATACAAAGAGGCCATCGAAAAGGTCGGAGCCCAGCACGAGAAAGCGGAACCAGGAAAGAAGTACGACCTGGGCGGTGGCGCCTACTTGACAGTATTGGCGCCGACCGAACCTTTCTTTACCAAAGATCAGATGAAGACTGGCGGCAACGACCCGAATGCTAACTCGATTGTACTGCGCCTGGATTACGGTGACTTCACCATGCTCTTTATGGGCGATGCGGAAAGTCAGACTGAAGACAGATTGATGGGAAAAGATCTCGAACTCAATTCGCTGAAAGCACGGGTAATCAAGATCGCCCATCACGGATCGAAATATGCGACTTCAGAAAATTTTCTGAAACGGGTTCAACCTGAGGCTGCGATTATTTCCGACGGCGGCTGGAATCGTTATGGTCACCCGGCGCAGAGCGTACTGGATCGGCTCAAGGCGGCGAACGCAAAGGTCTATCGAACCGATCTTCAGGGTGAGATCACAATTACCACGCGTGGCAAAGCCGACTCAGCCAAGTTCTATGAGATAAAACCTGGAAAAGAGCCGACGAGTGATGTTTGGGCGGGCCGTGAAGCGCAAAAGGATGACGCGTCGCGCAGCGGCTTTATCGCTTACGGAGATTTTGGGCCGCCGCCGAAACCCAGGACTGAGAAGAAAAAGAAGTAAATGGTAAATCGTGAATCGTAAATAGATTGACCGGCCCGCGTGCCCGATCAAGCCGGCATTCTCACCAACCCATTTACGATTTACTATTTACGATTTACTTCTTTCATGACCAAACCTGCAACCTACGCCTCGGCCGGCGTCGACATCGACGCCGCCAATCGCGCGACCGAGAAAATCAAAGAACTCGCGCGTACGACTTTCAACGCGCGCACTCTCTCAGAGATTGGCAGCTTCGGCGGCATGTTCGACGGCGCGTTTCCGAATATGCGCCAGCCGGTGCTGGTTGCGTCCGCGGACGGAGTCGGCACGAAACTGAAGATCGCTTTTGCGACGGGAATTCATAATACGATTGGCCGCGACCTGGTCAATCATTGCGTTAACGACATCCTCGTTCAGGGCGCGCGCCCATTGTTCTTTCTTGATTATGTCGCGACGGGCAAACTCGCGCCGGAAACTGTCGCGAGCATCATCGAAGGCATCACCAACGGTTGCCGCGAAAACGGCTGTGTCTTACTCGGCGGCGAAACGGCTGAGATGCCGGGCTTTTATGCTGACGGCGAATATGACCTGGCGGGATTTATTGTGGGCGTCGTCGATTGGGAAAAGATAATTGACGGAAAGAGGATCGCAGCGGGTGATGCGGTGCTCGGATTGCCCTCAGTTGGTCTGCACACGAATGGCTATTCTCTGGCGCGCAAGCTTTTCTTTGAAGACGCCGGATATGACGCGCGTAGTTACCTCGATCAACTTGGAGAAACTGTGGGCGAAGCGCTTTTAAAATCGCACGTGAGTTACCTGCGCAATCTCGATGGCCTGCTGGAGGCAGGAAAGATAAAAGGGCTGGCGCACATTACGGGCGGCGGCTTGCTCGAGAATATTCCCCGCATTCTTCCTGAGGACACCAGCGTTGAGATCAGGAAAGGTTCGTGGCCCTCACTTCCGGTCTTTAACCTAATGCAGCAAATTGGAAATATCGAAGAGGCTGAGATGTTTCGCACTTTCAACATGGGAATCGGGATGGTGGTAATCTGCGCGCCGGCAGATGCGGTGGAAATTAAAGCTTCGCAGGGCTCATGTTATGAAATTGGTCAGGTGGTCAAAGGCAATAGATTAGTTTCGCTCGTGTAGTAAGGAGATTCCGTAATGGAGCAATGGCTGGAAGATTTTAAGCAAACTATCGACGCAGCGTCTCCACAACTCCTCAAACTCAGTGAAGCGGAGGCTGAGCAGCCTCGGGCCGAGGAACACTGGTCGTCAAAACAAATCCTGGGTCACTTAATCGATTCAGCCGCCAACAATCATGCGCGGTTCGTGCTCGGACAGCTCAAGGATGATTTGCTTTTCCCCGGTTACGATCAGGATGGTTGGGTTAAGACAAACCATTACCAGGAGGCCGAATGGCCCCGGCTGGTGGAGCTGTGGCGCTCGTACAACCTTCATTTGCTCCACGTGATGGCCCACGCGGACAAAGCGAAGATGAATACCCCGTGTACCCTGCACACGCTGCAAGCGATAGCTTTCAAAACTGTCCCCCAATCCGAACCCGTAACTCTTGAATACCTGATGCAGGATTACGTGGTCCATTTGAAGCATCATTTGAATCAGATCCTTCCCGGCGCAGCGGCTCAGTAATGCGTGAAGGCTTTCCCACCCAAAGACGCGCGCGCCTGGGAATCCTGATTTCCGGTCGTGGTTCGAACATGATTGCGCTTGCTGATGCAGTTCGCGACGAAAGTATCCCGAACGCCGAAGTTGCTGTAGTAATCAGCGACAAAGCGAACGCGGCCGGCCTGCCGAAAGCCCGCGAGCGCGGAATTGAAACGCTCGTCATCGAGCGGCGTGAGAGGCCCAGAGAGGAACACGATCGCGAAATGGTGACAGCGCTCAAGGCCAGAAACGTCGATTTAGTTTGCCTGGCGGGCTACATGCGATTGCTGTCGCGTGAGTTTCTGGCTGCTTTCCCCGGACGGATTCTGAATATTCATCCGAGCCTGCTGCCATTATTTCCCGGACTCGATGCCCATCAACAGGCAATCGACCACGGCGCCAAAGTGAGCGGCTGCACGGTTCATTTTGTCGACGAAACATTGGATGGCGGGCCGGTTATCGCTCAGCGACAAGTGCCGGTCCATGAAGGTGACACGGCCGAGAGTTTGTCAGCGCGAATTTTGGTGGAAGAGCACAAGCTTTATCCTGAAGCCGTAACGATGGTGCTAAACAAAGACATCATTTGATTGGAGCCTTGACTGCCTGGGGTGTTAGTTCAATACTGCGTCTTATGAACGAACTTATCCAGCCGATCCGTGTTGAAGCGCGACCGGGATACCACATTTATCTGGAATTTGCGGACGGCACGAAAGGTGAGGTTGACCTATCGAGACTCGTCGGAAAAGGTGTCTTTCGTGTTTGGGACGACTACCGGTTTTTTCAGAACGTGCGTCTGGGGGATCATCGCGAGATCAAATGGGACGATGATATCGAACTCTGTGCCGATTCGCTTTACCTTGAACTGACGCAAAAGTCACCGGAGGATTTATTCCCG
>DATISD010000602.1:0-10398 GCA_035469005.1 Pyrinomonadaceae bacterium
CGAACAGTGCGATCATGAAAATCCTGCTTGAGATTGACAGCGTCGATCGGGTGGAGGATTACGTTAAGGACGCATTGGCGAAAAAGAAAAAGATCATGGGCTTTGGCCACGCCGTCTACCGGACTGAGGATCCGCGCGCGACGCACTTGCGTCGCTTCTCGAAAGAAATGGGCGAGCGCAAAGGAAATGCGAAGTGGTATGAAATCACGGCGAAGCTGGAGGCGATCATGAAGCGCGAGAAAAACCTGCTGCCGAACGTCGATGCTTACTCCGCTTCAACCTACTACATGATGGGAATCCCGCTGGATCTCTACACGCCAATCTTCGCGATTAGCCGCATCAGCGGTTGGACGGCGCACATCCTGGAACAATACGCCGACAACAAACTGATTCGTCCACGTGCGGAATACGTCGGACCCCGCAACGTGCCTTACGTGCCGATCGATGAGCGGTGAAATCCGTAGTGGCCGCGTTTCTGATCTAAAGAACCGCAAACGAAAAACGATACCGGAATCACTGATCGTCGGTCACCCGCACAAAGTCTGAGCCGGGTCCAAACTGATCGACTCCTTCGGCTGCACCTGCCTCGATAATCGATCCGATCGCTGGATGGAACGCTTCTTCGTGCATAGCAGCGCACGGCGGTGGCGCGGCTGCAATTACGGGCACCGGCTCGATGAAAGGCGCCGGTGGCGGGGGCTGCTGTGATACGTGCAGTTCGCGATCTTCGTATTTCAAGCCGTGCGGAAATTCCTTCCGGACCTTCTCGGCAATCTCACCGAGGTCGATGAAGCAGTCGGCCACGTCGATCAATTTTGGCGCAGTGTTGGATCTAAAACCGACGATTTCCACGCGACAGCCCTTGTAAGCGACGGCGTTTACGGCGTAAACAAAATCCTCGTCGCCGGAAACCAGCACCGCCGTGTCATAACGTCCGGCAAGGGAAAGCATATCCACCGCAATCTCGACGTCGAGATTCGCCTTTCGCGTGCCGTCGTAAAAAGTCTTCAGCTCCTTCTGCACGACCCGAAAGCCGTTGCGCCTCATCCACAGCAGAAACCCCTGCTGGCGCTCCGCGCCCGCATCCACGCCGGTGTAAAAGAAGGCTCGAAATAAACGACCATCGCCCAGTAGCACTCGCAGCAGCTTGTTGTAATCGATATCGATGTTGTGAAATCGCGCCGCATGAAACAAATTGTTTCCATCAATAAAGATTGCCACTTTTCCGCGATGGCCGAACTGCAAAGATATATTGTTGGCCGAATCAAAGTGGTTCACGTTTCTTAAGCTCCAAATAGAATTTTCAATAAGCACGTCTAGAATGCCGCTCGGACACCATTCGGGTCAAGCGAGGACCCAAAAATTGGTAGTGCTGAAACTTGAATGCAACTCGCGCATCTTCCGCATGATTCACGGGCGCGACGCCCGTGCCAACTCGCCAAGCTGGATCACCGCCAAAAATTTGGCAGTGTATTGATGGCCCGCATCGTATAATCACCGTCGAGGCGTGATGACTGAATTGGATAAGTCAGAATTACTCAGCGTAGAAACTGGCGCCGACGCCAGGCCGCGCACCTTTGCGCCTGCTGAAATGGTAACGTGCGAATTGTGCCTGCGAGCCAATCCAACAACCCGGGCAAGTTGCCTGTATTGCGGCGAGAGATTGCCCGCACCCAAACCAGTCGAAGCACCGCACTCTGAAAATTATTCAGCCCCGGCCGGGGCAGCGACCGGCTTTTACGTGGTGCTATCGGCCCACTCGAACGAGTCCATAGAGGAATCCGTTTGGCACCAGGTCGCAACTCGGGCGGATTTAAAGCTGCCGGACTTGCAGAGAGCTTTGAGAGCGGGCGGTGGCTTGCCGTTATTGCAAGTAAACACGAGCAAGGAAGCGGACGAGTTGATCGATGAGTTTCGCGCGCTGGGAATTCAAACAAGGTCAATGAAGGATAAGGATCTCAGGGCGAGTTCAGCCAACAGGAAGATTCGCGCGGTCGAATTTTCTGACGATGGCCTCACCGGATTGGTTCGAACGTCGGCAGAGCGACTATTTGAAAAGTGGGGTGACTTGACGTTGCTGGTCACCGGACGCCTGCAAATGAACAATGTCGAAGACGTAGTCCGGCGCAAACGTGGTGGGCAGAAACCTGTCGATCGTCGAGAGCTAACGAACGACGAATCGATCTTTGATCTTTATAGTCGATCGGCCGGGGATGGCTGGCGAATTGTTGCGGATAGTTTCGACTTTTCCTGCCTCGGGGAAAGGAAGAGAATCACCGCCTTCGAAAACTTTCGAGCCTTGATCAATCTTCTTCGTGAGCGAGCTGAAAACCTCGAGGTGGATGACTCTTACCTTGCTGTCCGGCCGTTGCTCGCGAACGTTTGGCCATTAGGAGCGAATACTCGAACCGGCGGTTGGCGACGCAGCGGCGCAGGGAAGTTCGACATATCGACTGTGACCACGACCGACAACGAAAATCAGTTTACCAACTATTCGCGGTTGCTTCAGTGTTTGAAAATGCGAGAGCTTCAGTTCTGACACCCTGAACCGGCCTCATGAAAAAGAAACGCGAGCACTCTCCATCAACTGGCTCCCGATTGCTTTACGGAGTCAATCCGTTGATTGAAGCTTTGCGCGCTGAGAGGCTGCCCAGTGAAATCATAATTGCCGAAGGTGCGCGCGATGCTCGGTTGCGCGAACTGATTGAGTTGGCCCAGGCCCGTCGCGTTCCCGTGAAGCATGCGCCCCGCGCCAAACTTGATCGCGAGGTGGGCGGCAGTCTTCACCAGGGCGTGATTGCGCACATCTCTCCGGCCACATATGCGGATGTGGAGGCACTGCTGGATACGATTGCGGCGCGGGTTGGCAGCGAATGCGAACCATTGGTGGTGGTGCTTGACGGAATCGAGGACCCCCGCAATCTTGGCGCGATCCTGCGAACTGCCGAATGCGCCGGTGTCGACGGAGTTTTCATTCCCGAAAGACGCGCCGCCGGATTGAATGAGACTGTGGCCAAAGCTTCGGCCGGAGCCATCGAGCATCTAGCGATCGCGCGGGCCACGAACCTTTCGCGTTTGATCGAACAGTTGAAAGAGCGTAACGTTTGGATTGTCGGAACGGCCGCGCACGCTTCAACTAACTACACTGAATGGGATTGGACGCGGCCCTCGGCGGTGGTACTGGGTGCGGAAGGAGGCGGTTTGCATCGTCTGGTGCGCGAGCATTGTGATGTGCTGGTGCGAATTCCCGTGCGGGGAAAGATTGAATCGCTGAATGTTTCAGTGGCTGCCGGCGTCGTTCTCTATGAGGCGCAGCGGCAAAGGACGCGCGCTGGAAACGGAGAACACTAAAGCCGCGTTTGTCGTTTAGGATGTTGGAGTCTTAAGGAGCCAACCCAAATGTTTTGTCCAAAATGTGCTAGTCAAAATATTGACGGCGCCAGTTTCTGTCGAGCGTGCGGCGCCAATATCAGCCTCGTGCCGCAGGCATTAAGCGGCAAGTTGCCGGCTCCGCCAGCCGAAGAGTGCAATGAATTCGGCCTCCGCCGAAGGAGAAGGGGCGAGCCATCCATCGACTTTGCAGTTCGAGCCCTCATGATGGGTATCGCTTTCGCCGTCATTTCTATCTTCGTGGGCAGGTTTAGTCCGGGAGGAGCGAAATGGTGGTTTTGGTTGTTGATTCCGGCAGTTATATTCTTTTCGAGAGGCATCTCAAGCCTGGCGCGAATGAAACTAAACAAAGATCAAGCCCCCACCTTTGCTTCACCGCAGCTCAACTCTGTGCGACCGGCGGATCTTCCCGTCCCCAAAACCGGAGAATTGATGACTCCGGTTCCGAGTGTGACTGAAGGAACAACACGACATTTGGGAACGGAAGCTCGGACGCGACCTTTCGATTCGCAATAAATCATCACTGACGCCCCAAACCTGCATGACCAGAATCTGCGTCCCCGTTTGCACTCGCGGCGTTGGCGAGATGCGCGAGGCAATTGAACGGGCCGCCGAAGTCGCGGACGTTATCGAGCTGCGCCTGGATTGCCTGAATGACCTCAATGCAGCTTCGCGAATCACAGGCCAGGCCCGCATCTCGGAACGACCGCTTATCCTGACTCTGCGCTGCGCCGAACAGGGCGGGCAGTCTTCATTTGATTACGATAGCCGGCGGCGATTTTGGACTTCGCTTATACCACCCGCCGCTGACTGCTTTTTCGATCTTGAATTCGATCTGGTACAGGATTTTTCCTCGGCAGCATCGTTCGAGGCGGATTGGAAGCAGGTTATCTGCTCACATCATGATTTCAACGGCGTGCCGCCGGACCTGGAACACGTCTATGAAGCAATGGCAGCAACGCCCGCCGGCATTATCAAAATTGCGGTGCAAGCGAACGACGCGATTGATTGTCTTCCGGTCTTTAAGTTGCTCGAGCGTGCTCAAAGGGAAGGCCGCGAATTGATCGCGATTGCCATGGGGCCGGCCGGAATCGTGACTCGCGTGCTCGGTCCATCGCGAGGTTCGTTTCTTACGTATGGTTCGCTCGATGATGAAAGCGCAACGGCGCCGGGTCAGCTTACCGCGAAACAACTTCGAGATGTCTATCGCATTGATCGCATCGATGCCGAGACCGAGGTGGTGGGCCTCGTGGGCGATCCCATCAGCCAATCGCTGTCTCCCTGCATTCATAACGCGGCGTTCGCGGCCGCTGAACTCAACGGCGTTTACCTGCCATTCCAAACCCGGGATGTAGATCAATTCATAAGACGCACGGCACATCCGAAGACGCGCGAAGTTGTTTGGAACCTGCGCGGGCTGAGCGTCACGATTCCGCACAAATCTTCGGTGATGCCTTTGCTGGACTGGATCGATCCGATTGCCAAACAGATTGGCGCGGTCAACACGATCGTTGTGCGTGACGATCGTTTGCTGGGCTACAACACTGATGCTTCCGGGTTCATGGCGCCGCTGCTCGATCGCTTCGGGTCAGTCAGGAATACGCGCTGCGCGGTAATTGGAGCAGGCGGCGGGGCACGAGCAGCGTTATGGTCTCTCAACAGTGAAGGCGCAAGTGTTGTGCTGTTCGCGCGCAACATGGAACGAGCGGCCATTGCCGCAGAAGACTTTGCGGTGCCTTGTCATCAGCTGTCCCAGGCTGATTTCGCCGGCTTTGATATCGTCGTGAACGCGACACCGCTGGGCATGTCTGGCGCGAACCAGGACTTGACGCCGGCGACGGCTGCACAACTTCACGGGGTGCGGTTGGCTTATGATCTCGTTTACAATCCAATTGAAACGGTGTTTTTGCGCGAAGCGCGCGCCGCCGGATGCGATACCTTACCCGGAATTGAAATGTTTCTCGCGCAGGGCGCTGGGCAGTTCAAGTTGTGGACCGGCAAAGAGCCAGACCCGGAAGTGATGCGAGCCGCCGGCTTATCCCGCTTCGCAACTTGATCAATGGGCCGCCAACAGTAGGAATGAACACAGACCCCTTTGATCGATACAGCAGGCAAATCCTTTTCGCCGGCATTGGCAGGGAAGGGCAGGGCCGCCTTGCCATTTCCCGAGCGTTAATTATTGGCTGTGGGGCCCTCGGCTCAGCCCAGGCTGAAGCGTTGGCGCGCGCAGGCGTAGGCAAACTGCGAATCGTCGATCGCGACTTTGTTGAATCCTCAAATCTTCAGCGGCAGACAATGTTTACGGAAAGTGATGCCGGGCAGAGGCTTCCGAAAGCGATTGCGGCCGCTCGTCATCTGCGCGAAATAAATTCCGATATCGAAGTCGAGCCTGAAATTGCCGACGTCAATCATTCAAACGTTGAGCGATTGATTCAGGATTGCGACGTTGTGATCGACGGCACAGACAATTTTGCCACGCGCTACTTAATTAACGACGCGTGCGTGAAACTTGGCGTGAATTGGATCTATGGCGCCGCAGTAGGTTCGTACGGCGTGACGATGACAATTCGGCCTAAAGTGACGCCCTGTCTTCGTTGTGTGTTCCCGGAAACGCCGGCGGCTGCTACGGCGCCAACCTGTGACACGGCCGGGGTCATCATGCCGATTATCAATATCGTCGCCGCGATCCAGGTTAGTGAGGCGTTGAAATTGCTCACTGGAAACGAAGAGAATTTGCATGGCTCGCTTATGCAGTTCGATGTCTGGCGAAACGATTGGCGCAGGATCTCGATCGGACAGCCGGTACAGAATTGTCCCACTTGTTCACTGGGCAGGTTTGAAACGCTGCAACCGGAAAGCTCAGAGGTCGCCGCAGTGCTGTGCGGCCGGCATGCCGTGCAGGTTTCTCCTGCGCATCCCGTGCGCGTTGATCTAACCCAGTTGAGCAAGCGGCTGGCGCCCGCTGGTGAAGTTAAAGGGAACGATTACCTGCTTCGCTTTCGCACGGGCGAATTTGAAATTACTATTTTTCAGGACGCGCGCTCGATCATTCGCGGCACAGATGATATTTCCACGGCGCGATCTCTTTACGCGAAATTCATCGGTAACTGAAGCAAATAATTTCCAGGCCTTTTACATATGAACAAATACAAATTGTCCCCTCTTTTGTTTGCGATTTTCCTGTGCTCTGCCACCGCTGTGGTTGCGGGCCAACCCATCGTTTGGGAGACGAGTTCGCGCGCCGAATTGCTGAAAGGCGAGGCGCGCGGAGTTTCGATTACCGATACGGGGGTGGTCACACTCGCACCCAACGCCAACGAGTTTTTTAATACTGAACAGGCTTACGTTTGGTCCACTGCCGTTGACTCGGCCGGCAACGTCTACCTGGGTACCGGCCATGACGGCAAACTGTTTCGTATCGGCGCCGACGGGAAAGGCGCGTTGCTGTATAAGACGTCCGAATTGGACGTGACGGCGCTGGCGATAGGCCGCGACGGTGCGCTGTTCGCGGCGACCTCTCCGGATGGCAAAGTGTATCGAGTCACGGCCGATGGTAAAGCCGATGTCTACTTTGATCCTGCCGACAAATACATCTGGTCGTTAGCAATACTGAAAGATGGATCTCTCGCCGTCGGTACGGGTGATAACGGAAAGCTTTATCGCGTCAGCACGGCGGGTGCAAAGCCGGAAAGCTCTCTGCTGATCGATACCAATCAGACCCACGTAATGTCTTTGGCCGTGACATCGCAGGGCGACCTTTTTGCCGGTACCGATCCCGGCGGATTAGTGCTGCGCATCTCGCCGGATGGAAAGGCCTTCGCCGTTTACGATGCATCATTGCGCGAGATTCATGCGTTAGCTCCAGCTCCTGATGGATCTATCTACGCCCTGGCTTTAGGCGACGCCGCTTCGACTACCAAGGCCGGAACGGCAGCGGCAGCCGCATCCGATGTCGCAACCGTCACGGCCGCGGTGACCTCCACTGTTAGTGCGACGGAGGAAACAGGTACGACAGCTCAATCCGCTTCAGCTCGCAGCCGTAGCGATCTGTCGAACGCGCGCAGCGCCGTGCTTCATATCCTGCCTGATGGCGGCGCCGACGTCGTTTGGAGTTCGACCTCCGTGACCGGCTTTTCGATTCTGGCCACCAGGGGCGGCGTTCTAATTGGAACGTCAGATAAAGGTCGAATCTATTTGGCCGCGGATGACGGCCGCGACACGCTCCTGCTGCAATCGACTGAAGCGCAAATCTCCTCGCTGGTCGCGCATGGAGCAAATGTTTTTGCCGCTTCAAGTAATCAAGGCAAGCTGGTTCGTTTTGGCGGTGCGGCCGTCAAAGAAGGCAGCTATGAATCGCCGGTGCGCGATGCCAAACTCGTTTCTTCGTGGGGACGGATTTGGTGGCGTGGCAGTGGACCGATGGAATTGCAGACCCGCAGCGGTAATAGCGAACGCCCCGACACCACCTGGAGTGATTGGAGTCCTGCGTATACAGACGCTAACGGATCTCAAATCGCCAGTCCCAAAGCGAGGTTTATTCAATGGCGAGCGGTTTTGCGAGTGGGAAATCGCGCCGGCGCTGGCGATCCAAAACTGGAGGACGTCGCCCTCGCTTACCTGCCGCGCAACGTCGCGCCCGAAGTCCTGGCGATTAGCGTCTTGCCGCCAGGTATCGCCTTGCAGCAGCAAATTCAAATTCAGGTCGACCCGAATATTGAGGCTTCAGGTCTCGATCCATCGTTGTTCGGCATGGTCGCGGCAGCGCCTCCGCGCCGGCTATTTCAACGCAGTGCGCGATCGCTTCAATGGCAGGCCGAAGATCGAAACGGTGACACGCTCGAGTATGCAGTTTACTATCGCGCGTTGAACGAGACGGCGTTTCGCTTGCTCAAGGACCACATTCGCGAAACATTCTATACGGTGGATGGCGCCAGTCTCGCCGATGGCCGTTATGTATTCCGGGTGGTCGCCTCTGACGCACTTGATAATCCGGCCGGCTACGCGCTGGCTGCGGAACGAGTGAGTGAAGCGGTAGACATTGACAACTCGCCGCCGGTGGTTCGGTCGGCAGGCCAGCTTCAGTTCAGCGGAGACCGGGTGCGAGGAACGTTCGATGTTGAGGATGCTACCGGTCGTATCAAGCGGGCCGACGTCAGCATCGATGGTTCTCCGTGGCGCGAAATCTTTCCCGACGATGGAATTGCCGACAGCGCAAAGGAGCGTTATTCGGTGGACCTCAGTGCCAGCGGGGCAGGGGAGCACACGATTTCGCTCCGAGCCTTTGATAACAGCAATAATGTCGGCAATATCAGCGTAACGTTCCGACGGTAGCGTGCACGATACCGTGCGAAATGGCGCGAAACAGGGTGAAATTTCGGTGTTTCATCAAGTCTGGACGGTCGCTCGCTGCAACGGATCAGCATAGAAATCGACTAATACCTTCGGGCCGATAAAACTTTCTGGCCTGGGCGCGCGTCAAATGACTGATTCTTGGCATTGAGCTTGCTAAAAGCTAGAGCAGCGCGACTCCCCGCCTCTCCTCAGGCGTGAATAGACACGGAGGCGGCAATTAGTTATGAAGGAACTGAAACGAATTCTCACGGTGATTTTGATGGCGGCGGTCCTCTCCCTCAGTGCGCTCAGCCAGTCGACGGCGTTCGGGCAAAAAGGCAACAATAATCGGCCCCCGAAGGAGCAGCCGAAGATTAAGGAACAACCAAAACCACCGCCGAGTAACAACAACAGCCAGGGCAACAGTAATCGCAAGAAGCCTTAACCCAATGGGTTTGTCTATTTCTGGGACCGGCGTACTTACGTGCCGGGTCTCGATTTTTTTGAGCGGGGAAGTATGAAATCAAGCAAGTTAATCTACGCATCGGCAATGCTGCTCGTGATGCTGTCGCTAGCCTCGCTGCCGATGCAATTGGGCGCTCGTTCCGCGCAACCGAGGGGTTCCCAACTGATAGCCGGGGCTGAGCAGGTTACCGGCGATCGATTTTCAGTCATAACTTCGACGCCTCGAGGAGTTACTGTTATTGCGGTTAACGCGCCTCGTGCTGATGTCCTTGCCACCATCGATCGAGGGCTTGCCGAACTGTTTGCTGTGGCTCGCCGCCATGGCTATCAGAATCATCTGAGCTTTAGCGACTACACGGTCTTCATCGCTCGGGCCGATCGAAACAAGGATAGCAGCGGCCAGTACTCGCCCGACATCGCGGTGCCCGCCGGTCAATACGCAGGCGGGTATTACGATCAGGGTGGCTTCATTTATGCCGCGGGTATGGTTCTGGCTTTTAATCCTTCCGCCTTTATTCTGGCTGAGCATGAACGCGACCTCTCTCGCATCTCGAACATAGTCAGATATGAAGGCGAGCACATAATCCTCTACTACAACGACCGTGCTCTTTACGCCCGGACAGCAGATCACAGCCGCGGTGGCGGTCACCCGATTTTGCAATAGGTCACCAACGGTTAAAGCGAACGGGCCTGAGCGATGATGTCAGTACCGCGAGCGACCGGGTTCTTAAGGCGCGAAGCGCCGTCATGAAGTAGCCCCGACCGTCAGGTCGGGGTGGAGATCACCAATCAAGACGATGAGGCCCGAAGGGCCGACACGTAATTCATGTCGGTTCTTCGGACCTCACGCGGTACGGAACCGTGACCGGTAGGGAGCGGGATAAAGACTCAAACTCGCGAATATGATCGTTAAGCTTGGGGGCGCAAGCGCCAAGATCTCGCCGACGATCAGACAATCCAAAACGCCGTCGACGCTTCGCTCTGCGCACTCCAAATGCTCCGCACGCGTTGCGATTACAATTGTGATGACTCGCCGGTCGCCTAATCTACTGCGGGCAATCGACGCATCTCGTGCGGCATGTATCGCGCGTCCTGGCGCAATTGTTCTTGCAATCCGTGTGAGCCGCTGCGCACTGCGCGGGTGTGCGTTTACCGGGTCCGGTTTCAGCCATGCAATCTTTGCGAAACTGTTCGCAATCGTTTTGACACTCT
>DATISD010000603.1:0-3343 GCA_035469005.1 Pyrinomonadaceae bacterium
CGAAACTCGAAACTCGAAACCTGCCATGCTTGATTACGCAGAACCAGTTACCAAACTAATCGACGAATTCAAACGGCTGCCGAGTATCGGGCAGAAGTCTGCGCAGCGGCTGGCATTTCATATCCTCCGATCGCCGGAAGCTGACGTCGAACGCCTGATCGAGGCGCTGCACGAAGTAAAGCAACGCATTAGTGAATGCTCAGTTTGCAATAATCTTACCGACGTAAACCCCTGCCGTTTCTGCTCGCTCCCCTCGCGCGACCGATCAATGCTGTGTGTCGTCGAACAACCTTACGACCTGGTTGCGGTGGAAAAGACGAGGAGTTACAAAGGCCTCTATCACGTGCTGCATGGTTCGCTTTCGCCCATTCGAGGTGTGCGCCCCAGCGACTTGCGTCTGGACAATTTGCTGCCGCGGCTGAAACCTGAAAATAACGAGGGCGTGGAAGTGCGCGAACTCATTCTCGCGACCAATCCCAATACCGAAGGTGAAGCACCGGCCAACTACATTAGCCGTCTGCTAAAGCCGCTCGGCGTGCGCGTGACCCGCCTGGCCATGGGTATGCCCGTCGGCAGCGATTTGGAATACGTCGACGAAGTGACGATGGACAAGGCGCTGGCCAATCGTCACGAGTTGTGAGGGTACACGACGTCGCTGGCCGCCGGCCTGCTATTTGTTGACGGCCGCTCGTCGTCAGCAAGCTGCTGGCGCACCTCGCTTCTTTACACAAAGAATTGTTTTTCCCGGCTCGAAATACTTGCTGAATGAACGCTCATTCAGTATTATTAGCCGCCATGATATCCGTGAAAAAAGCTGCTGTTTTAGGCGCCGGAACGATGGGCGCGCAAATCGCCGCGCACCTGGCGAATGCCCGCATCCCCACCTTGCTGCTCGACATTGTTCCGCGGGATGAGTCCCAGACGGAAACCCGACCGTCAGGGAGGGTGCAGGATCGCAACGCGATCGCCCGCGCGGGATTTGAAGCCGCAAAGAAAGCCAAGCCGGCTGCCTTCTTTACCTCCAATCTATCGTCACTCGTTACCGTCGGCAACTTCGAAGACGATCTGGCGAAGCTGAAAGACTGCGATCTGATCATCGAAGCGGTCGTCGAGAATCCCGAGATTAAACGCAGCTTGTACGAGAAGATCGAGCAACATCGTCGACCGGGCTCAGTTATCGCCTCAAACACCAGCGGCATTCCGCTGCGCCAACTTGCAGAAGGGCGCTCGGAAGATTTTCGCGCGCACTTTCTGGGCATGCACTTTTTCAATCCGCCGCGCTACATGCATCTGGTCGAGATCATTCGCACCGAATGGACCAGACCGGAAGTCTCCTGCTCGATGTTTGGATTTCTTGATGAGCGTCTGGGCAAAGGTGTGGTAGTCGCGAAGGACCGGCCGAATTTCATTGCGAATCGCATCGGCACCTATGGCGCGCTGGTCACGATGCGCACGATGCTCGACGACGGCTATTCATTTGAAGAAGTTGACAAGATCACCGGTCCCGCAGCGGGCCGGCCCAAGACCGCAACGTTCCGCACGTTCGATCTCGTCGGACTCGACGTGTTCGCTCACGTCGTCAAAAACCTGCACGAGAATCTTCCCGACGATCCTGAGCACGAAATGTTCGTCATGCCTGAGTTCGTCACGAAAATGATCGACCGTGGCCTGCTCGGGAACAAAACGAAGGCGGGTTTCTATCAAAGGAAAAAAGGCGAAGGCGATAAGCGCGAAATTTGGACCCTCGATACCGCGACACTCGATTATCGACCGGCGCAAAAAGTGAAACTGCCGTCGCTCGACATGGCGAAAAATATCGAGGACACACGTGAGCGACTCAAGGCGCTGGTCTGGGCGAAGGATCGCGTCGGTGCGTTCCTCTGGAAGACACTTTCGCGCACTCTCTGCTACACGGCTGAGCGTATTCCCGAAATTGCCGACACGGTAGTTGAAGTCGATCGCGCGATGCGCTGGGGTTTCAATTGGGAAATGGGACCGTTCGAGGTGTGGGACGCAATCGGCGTCGAGAAATCGGTCGCCAAGCTGAAAGAGGAAGGCAAAGCGGTTCCGGCCAATGTTCAAGCGATGCTCGACGCAGGCGTAAAGTCGTTTTACGCGAAGAAAGAGGGCAAGCAGTTCTATTACGACTTTGCTTCTGAAGAGTATCGGCCGCTCGCCGGCTTGCCGGGCACGATCATTCTCAAATCCCTGAAAGAGCAAACGGACGTTATCCGGAAGAACTCTGGCGCCTCTTTGATCGATTTAGGAGACGGTGTGGCCTGCCTCGAGTTTCACTCGAAGATGAATTCGATTGGCGGCGACACGCTTGAGATGCTGAAGGTCGGGCTCGACGAGGTCGAGAAGAATTTCGTCGGGCTGGTCGTCGGCAACCAGGGCCAAAACTTCTCAGTCGGCGCGAACCTGATGCTGATGCTGATGGAGGCCCAGGACGAAAACTGGGAAGAACTGGACATGATCGGCCGGTTCTTCCAATCATCGGTAATGAGCTTGCGCTATTCGCCAAAGCCGGTGGTGGTGGCGCCGTTTCAGATGGTCTTTGGCGGCGGCTGTGAGATGGTTCTCCACGCGGATCGCGTACGAGCATCCGCGGAAACTTATGTCGGTTTGGTCGAGGTCGGCGTCGGAATTATTCCCGCCGGCTGCGGCACCAAAGAGATGCTGGTGCGGGCGCTGGACTCAATTCCCGCGGACATGAAAGATGCCGATCCGTTTCCCTTCGTCAAACGCGCTTTTGAGACAATCGCTTTGGCAAAGGTCGCGACCTCGGCCGAAGAGGCGCGCGACTTCGGTTTCCTGCGCGAAGAGGATTCAATCTCGATGAATGCCGATCGCTTGATCGCTGACGCCAAGAAGGAAGTGCTGGCGTTGGCCGCAAGTGGCTACGTGCAGCCGCAACAACGCACCGATATTCTCGCTTTGGGAAATCCAGCCCTGGCGACTCTGAAGCTGGGCGTGCATCTAATGAAACGCGCGGGTTACATTTCGGATCATGATGCGTTGATTGGCGAGAAGCTGGCGCGAATTTTAACCGGCGGCGATTTGAATCACTCGACGCGAGTAAGCGAACAGTACCTGCTCGATCTTGAGCGCGAAGCATTTCTGTCGCTGATCGGCACGCGCAAGACGCAGGAACGGATTGCGCACATGTTGAAAACGGGTAAGCCGTTAAGGAATTAACGCAAGTCGTTCGCGGCTTTGCCGCCGGATGTGCGGAAAGGCTTCGCCTTTCCGAGAAGGTTTGAAAATGCTGCGAGGCTCCGCCTCGCAAATTCGGAGGCATAGCCTCCCATCTTGGTAAGAGGATGCGTACGGAAAGGCAAAG
>DATISD010000604.1:0-2687 GCA_035469005.1 Pyrinomonadaceae bacterium
GGCCGGCCTGGAAATAAGAGCGCACACGATTGCGCAGGTTCTTGGCTTTACCGATGTAGATGATCTTTCCCGCGGTGTCTTTGTGCAGATAGACGCCGGGCGAGCGCGGGATTTCCTTGAGTTTTTCGTCGAGAGTCACACCTTTGCGGCTTGGCGCCTTTGAGAGAATAATCCCACGCCAGGACGCAAAGGCGCAAAGAGGGACGAGCTGCAGCGTGTCAGAAGCCCGCGCGTGAGCAAGGGCTAGTTTCGCGAAGATGCCCTCCCTGACGGTCGGGCTTCTGACACAATTCGCTTACTCCCTCCATATCATATGCGTTTGCCATTCTCAGTAGTTGAGCAAAAAGACTTCGATGCCGTCGGCTTCGGCCTCAATGCTGTCGATCACTTGATCGTCGTACCAGAATATCCGGCATTCGACACCAAAACCAGATTCACCGAATATGAAAGATCCGCCGGTGGCCAGACAGCTTCGGCGATGGTCGCTTTGCAGCGTCTGGGATTGAAGACCGCTTACGCCGGGCGTTTCGGATCGGATGATGATGGACGCTTTGGATTGCTGTCGCTCGAGTATGAAGGCGTTAATCTCGACTTCGCGGAAACAATCGAAGGCGCCGATAACCAGGTGGCTTTCATCATCATCGACTCTCGATCCGGCGAACGCACAATTATCTGGGATCGAGATGAACGACTTTCCTATCGGCCGGACGAAGTGCCGATCGACTTGGCGACGCGCGGTCGCGTGCTGCATCTCGATGCGCACGATCCACCGGCGTGCGTGGTGATGGCCAGGGCCGCGCGCGAAGTGGGCGCGATCGTTACCGCTGACATCGATAATGTCTATGAAGGTCTTCCCGAATTGCTCCCGCTGATCGATGTCTTGATTACTTCGTCAGAATTTCCTCATCGGCTCACCGGAATCAGCGACGAACCCGCATCAATTATCGAATTGAAGGCGCGTTATGGTTGCGCCATTGTCGGCGCGACGCTGGGCGCGCACGGCGCCCTCATCTACGTTGAAGGTGAATTCATCGAGTCGCCGGCATTTGAGGTTCCCGGTGGCTGTCGCGACACGACCGGCGCCGGCGACGCGTTTCACGCCGGCTTCATTTACGGCATGTTGGGCGGAGAAAATTTGGAAGAATGCATGAAACTGGGGAACGCAGTCGCGGCTTTGAAGTGTCGCAGTCTCGGGGGGAGAGCGGCCTTGCCGACTGAAGGTGAGTTGCGGGAATTCTTGAAACTGAGTTGTCCAGGCCTTGCACAGAAGTAGTTCGAGAAACGTTTTATGGTCACCTGCTTACGCGGATGGTAAGTTGCTAGCTTCTAATCTGCGTCATCTGCGTATTTACTGGTCAGCCCAAGAAAGGCGCGTTGCGCCGACATGAAATAGCCCCGACCGTGAGGTCGGGGTCACAATCATCCAACAGAATAATTGAGGCCCGAAGGGCCGACATGATCATGACGGTCCTGCGGACCTCCACGATCATATCTATCGCGGTCACCACGACCTGACGGTCGTGGCTATTGAATGACGGCCCTACGGGCCTCGCGCCCTAGCATCACCCCAAGTACTGAAGTGCCGGGAACGCCGCAGGAGCGGCTGGATGCGATAGCCGAGTTTGGCGGCACCCCGACGGCGGCTGATCCGGGAGCGAGGGGATGGCGCTTTTGCGCATCACGCAGAACGCCGCGTTCCAGGCGCGGGAGATGAACCGCACGTTTGTGCAGATCGAATACTTCGGCTACCTGCGCCGGAATCCGAACCATGCGCCGGACAATAACTTCAATGGCTACGACTTCTGGCTGAGCAAACTGATCCAGTTCAACGGCGACTTCCTGCGGGCCGAAATGGTCAAGGCCTTCCTCAGCTCGCCCGAATACCGCAAACGGTTTGGACCATGAGGTTTGCTGATTTGCTGATTTGTATCTGTGACTTCGGATTCGCGCGGTGCGTTTTGTCCGACTCCTATCGGGCGAGCTCGCTGGCTAAGTATCTCTTCCCATAAGTGCGCCCGAAATAAATCGAGATCAAGAGGCCCGCAAATTGAATTGCGGCGGCCGCCCAGAAGGTTCTGAGGATCGAAGCGTCGCTCATCTTCAGGGCGTGCCCATCGAATCCGACGTGGGCAATCGCGCTGTGAATCAAAGCTGCTGCCAAAGATGGTCCAACCGCGCGAGCCAAACTGGCGACGGATTGCGTTACGCCCAGGACGCCGCCTTGTTCTCCAGCGCCGGCGCTCTTGGAAGCGAGGCTGCTCAAGGAAGGAGCACTCAGGGCCTGGCCGATTGCAGTTGCCGCGCCTAATGTCAGGATTGCGATTAAGCCGGTAACCGGCGTGACGAACGGAATCGCGAATAAGCTCGCAGTAAATAAGAGCCCGCCCACAATTACCAGCCAGGGCTCACCAAATCTCTTTACCAGTTTCCCAATCAATCCGCCCTGAATGATGGCTGAGATGACCCCGACGAACGCGAAGATCCATCCATTGTGAAAGGCGTCGTAACCGAGGCGGAACATCATGAACAGCGAAAACGTCGCCGTCATGATCGAGAAGGCGACGATCGACAGAAAATAGATAGTCAGCACGAAACCGAGACGCGGGTTTCTCAGTGAAGCGATCAATTGACGCCAGCCGCGGCCGCTGGCCGCCGATACGCGGGCGGGATGATCACGCGTCACTGTC
>DATISD010000605.1:0-1845 GCA_035469005.1 Pyrinomonadaceae bacterium
AGCGGGCATCGGCGCCGTCATTGGCGCAATTTTTGGCGGCGGGTCTGGCGCCGCGGTCGGTGCAGGTATTGGGGCCGGCGTGGGCACAGCCGGCGTTTTGACGCAGCGCGGCAAAGACATTCGGTTAACTCAAGGTCAACAGTTGCGGATTCGCACCGCCGGCGACGTGGAAGTTCAGTAGGTCAGGTTTCGGGTTTCGAGTTTGGCGTTTCGAGTTAGTTTCGGTTGCAATGCGTCGAACTCGAAACTCCAAACCCGAAACTCGAAACAGCGTTCATGTCAATCATCACCCTTCTCACCGATTTCGGCACCCAGGATTATTTTGTCGGGGCGATGAAAGGAGTGATCCTCTCGGCCAATCCGGCTGCCGTAATCGTTGACATCACCCACGATATTCCACCGCAAGACGTTCACGCCGCAGCCTTCAACCTGCTCGCGACGTACAAAGACTTTCCCTCCGGAACGATTCACGTCGCAGTAGTCGACCCGGGCGTAGGCTCCAGTCGTCGTCCGATACTGATTGAGTGCGGCGAGCAACTGTTTGTGGGACCTGACAATGGACTGTTCAGTTGGATCTGTGAACGCGAAGAACGTTTTCTCGCGCGCCATCTGACGAACGAAAGGTTCTTCAGACAACCAAAGAGCGCGACGTTTCATGGTCGTGATGTGTTCGCCCCGGTTGCCGCCGCTCTTTCAAGTGGAGTCGTTGCGGAAGAATTCGGTCCGCGGATCGACGACCTGATCGAGCTTGAGCCATTAACACCCAGAACAGTTGGCGACAGAACAGTCGAGGCCGCCATTATTCATATCGATAGGTTTGGTAACTGCATTACGAATCTCACAGTTCAGCATGTTACAGATAGCGTTAACGGCCGTTCCAGGCTGGTCGTGAATGATCACGAGATAACTTGTTTCCGAGAATTCTTTTCTGCGCCGGAAGAATCGGGCGAGGCCTTATTTATGATCTCCGGTAGCGCCGGCTTTATCGAAATCGCGGCGCGGAATTCCTCTGCGGCGTCGATTTTGAAAGTGCAGCCCGGTCAATCGGTACTGCTGCAAACCGGCCTTAAGGGCGAGTAATAAATGGACTTTGACACGCAATGAGGCTCGCTTGTCACTCGCTTATCGCTCTGTTATCTTCGACTCACAAACCAATTTGAAGGACAAAATGATGGATAAAGCTAACGGCAGTTCCGCGGGGAGCGGGGTCGCCACGGGACTCAGAGGCGTAGTCGCCGCCGCCTCATCGATCGGCGACGTTAATGGCGAGAAGGGCGAACTGATTTATCAGGGCGTCAACATCCACGATCTCGCCACCAAATCAACCTTCGAAGAAGTTGTCTTTCTCCTGTGGCACGGCTGCCTGCCAAAAAAGGCCGAGTTGAATGAGTTGCGAAAGAATCTTGCGGCGTCTTACGAGCTTCCCTGGCAAGCAATCGAGTTGATCAAAGGAATGTGCGCGAGTGTGCCCAAGGGCACCGATCCCATGGACATGTTGCGCACCGTCACTTCAGCGCTGGCATTTTTCGACGAAGAGAAGCGCGATCTTTCGCGCGAGGCGAGCATTCGCGTGGCAACTCGTTTGACGGCCCGATTTCCCACCATCGTTGCCGCCATCGAGCGGGCGCGGAACGATCTGGACATCGTTGCTCCCAAGCCCGAACTGAATATTGCTACGAACTTTCTCTACATGATGAAAGGCGAAATGCCTGATGAGTTTGACGCTCACGTTTTGGATGTCGCGCTGATTCTGCAAGCTGATCACGAGCTGAATGCCTCGACGTTCACGGCGAGAGTAGTAGCAGGAACCCTGGCCGACATGTACAGCGCAGTGACGGCGGCGTT
>DATISD010000606.1:0-6324 GCA_035469005.1 Pyrinomonadaceae bacterium
CGTGCTTTCCGATACGGCTGGCGTGCGTCGCGTAGTCGAGGCGAGTGAGAGTCACCAGACGCTTTCGTCAAATAGCGTGTATCGCAACTCAAAGCGATGGGAACCCAGTCGCACCATGGGGCAAGTCTATGTATCGCCGGCACTGATGGAGGGCTATCACGAGCAGATTCGCAAACAAGCAGCCACGTTGGAACCGGCGATGCGCGACTTTCTTTTGAGTCTAAACCCGAAGTCGGAAGCCATTACTTATGCGCTCTCGAACGATGGTTTGGGAACCAATCATGAACTTCACCTCCCCAAGAACCTGATTCTTACGATGGTTGCCGGGATATCTTCCGCCACGAGGAATCCACCGCCCGAAACCCAGGAGATGATTGCGATCAGCGTCCTGCAAATGATTGCGAACTCAGAGACCGCGTACAAAGCGGGCTCGAAAAATGGACCATTCGCCACGATGCAGGAGCTGGTGGAGGCGAAGACATTCCCGTTGGAACAGTTCGATAAGTACGGCTATAAGTACGAAATTACGGTGATGGGCGATCAGTTCGAGGCGGTGGCGACACCGAAGGAATACGGAAAGACAGGCAAGCGTTCGTTCTTCGTTGATAAGAGCGGCGTCATACGCGGCGACGATCATGGCGGTGGACCAGCAACGGTTGCGGATAAGCCCGTGCAGCCGTAAGGGCAGATTTCTCCACAGATTACGCAGATTACACAGATGGGTGTGAACGCACACGTTCGCAGATGGCCCTATTCATTATCCATCTGTGTAATCTGCGTAATCTGTGGAGCCCAGTCTTAAAGATTCTCAATCTCGACCGGCTCGACTTCTTCGGCCAGTTCGAAACCAAATATGCGTGAATAGAAATAGAGCTCGCCGTCGAGCGAACGCTTAATATTTTCCGCGCGCCGGAAACCGTGCTGCTCGCCTGCAAACGCCACGTAGGCGACCGGCAGTTTCTTTTGGCGCAGAGCCTCAACCATCATTTCTGCCTGATTCGGGGGAACGACCTTGTCTTCCAACCCCTGGAAGAAAATCACCGGACACGACAATCGATCCGTGAAATGTATGGGCGAGCGTTCGAAGTAAAGGTCGCGGCGCTCGGGATACGGCCCGATCAGACTGCGCGAATAGCGTGATTCGAATTTATGAGTATCGACCTCCAGAGCCTCAAGGTCGCTCACGCCATAATGACTGGCGCCTGCTTTGAAGTAATTCCGAAACGTGAGCGCGCAGAGCGTCGTGTACCCTCCGGCACTCCCGCCATCAATCATCGATCGATTTGCATCAGCCTCGGCACGGGCGGCGAGGAACTTCGCGCCATTGATGCAATCGTCGACATCCACTACGCCCCAGGTGCCATTCAATCTTTCGCGATAGGCGCGCCCATAACCTGTGCTGCCGCCATAATTCACATCCAAAACTGCAATGCCGCGGCTTGTCCAGTACTGAATGCCGAACATCAGTATGGCGATGGTGGCAGATGTTGGCCCACCATGACTCTTAACCAGCAGCAGCGGACGCTCGTTTTCAGGCGCAGCAAAGTCCCGGTTCTTTGGCGGATAGAAAAACCCGTGCGCCGTTAAGCCGTTCTCAGTAGGAAATTCGATCGGAGTCGGTTCAGAGATATACCCCGCATCTACTTCGACGTTGCTCGCGCGCCGGAGGACTTTGGTTTCGCGGGTCGCCAGATTCATCTCGACAATCGAAAATGGTTCAAGCGGCGAGCCGGCGCGAAATAGTGCCCATCCTGCTGCGGCCCGAACAAAAGAGATCTCAGTAAACCGGGTCTCGATTCTTTCAAGTTGTTTCCTGCGAGTATCGATTGTTCCCAGGCTCCAAATTCCTTTTTCGACAAACGCACAGACTACTCGCTCAGCCGACTCAAAGGCGTAGGTTGACATGCCGAAGATCCATTGGGGCGCGCCGAACTCGGCTTCTTTTTCAAAGACGCATTCGATCGAATTACGTGCGAAGCGATAGATGTTCCACCAGCCGGAAGCGTCCGAGACAAAATACAGAACGCCATCCGGAGACCATTCAGGCTGAAATATCGATTCGCGGAGTCCGCCCGCAATGAGCTTTTGATCTGTAACGCTGCCGTCGTCAGCAATTTCGCCCCTCCAGAGTTCGCAGCCATCCCAGGGCATATTCGGGTGATGCCAGGTGAGCCAGGCGAGTTGCGACCCGTCCGGACTCACGCGCGGCGAAGAGTAAAAGTCATTCCCGGAAACGAGCACCGTGTTGGTTCCGCCGGAGAGTGGCACACTGACCAAATAGTTTTGGGCTTCGCCCGGCTGCCGGTGATCCTCGCAAACGCAAATCAAACGGTTGCGTTTGGAATCGACGACAGCGTCCGCATAACGAACTCGATCATCGCCGCATTCCTGGCTAATCAGTTGGGGAGGTGAATCAGGGGCGGCCCGATAAAGCTGCTGGTCGGTGAAGTTTGAAAAATAGACCACACCCCCGTGCACGACATGATCGCCGCCGCCATATTCGTGAACGCGTGTGCGCGCATTGAATTCGGATGGGTTGATGTCGGTCGTTGACCCGTCGCTGGTTCGCCGAACGATCACCTGCCGGCCGCGTTCTGACGGACGCATCTCGATCCAGTAGACATCGTCGCCATCCATGCGCGGCTGACTCAAACCAATTGTCTCTTTAACTATGAGGTCGGAGGTAATCGGTGATTTCCATGACCCGTATGGAGCGGTTTTAACGTCAGTCATTGCTGAAGGTTGAATTTATCCAGGTTTAGAACCGCGATTATCGCCGGAATGCCGCAAAGTTCAAATGGCACAGACCTTAGTCTGTGTTACCTCGAAGGTATCGCAGATTGAGGTCCGTGCCACAAAAGCAAAGGCGCCGAACTCCCCCAAATTCGGCGCCTTACCCTTCAGTCTCAGTTCTCACAAGGAGAATCAATGAATGAACTGATAGTAAGGGCAGAATGGAGACTGAGGGTTGCAGAAGTATTGCGATGAAATTGTGAAGTTATGTCTAAGTTCGCGTCGCACGGCGCGCGGTAGCTGGTCATCTCCACGAATACTAGAGTTGACGGACGGCCGAAAGAAGACTAAAGATCACTTCGGTTTATCCCTCAAAACGTTCACTTTGGAGGCATCTGGACCTCTATGACCAGAAAAGTTTACGCGCACCTGTCGATGGTTTTGGCCCTCGCGATCTTTTGCGCGAATGAAACAATTTCCACCGCCGATACCTTTCGACCGGTAGTCAGGGGACGGCGGGGAGTTGTAGCCGGCGGTCAGCCGCTCTCGGTAGAAGCCGGAATGCGTATTCTGCAACGCGGCGGAAACGCTGTCGACGCCGGCGTCGCGACCATTCTGGCTGCGTCGGTTATTGAATTCTCGCACTTTTCGTTTGGTGGTGAAGTCCCAATCATCATCAAGCTGAAGAATAAGGACGTCTCAGTGATTGAGGGCATGGGCGCGGCCCCAGCCAAAGCCACGCGGGAGTTTTTTGCCAACCGAGCCCGGGAAACTGGAAGTGGCACGACTGCCACGGCGCCTGATTCTTCCGCGACGCAACGCGCCAATGAATACCAGGACATGCCGTCGATGCCCGGCGCAAAGCCCGGATTGATTCCGTCGACCGGTCCACTTGCCGCGACTGTGCCCGCCGTCCTCGACGCCTGCATCGTGGCTCTGGATCACTTTGGTACTAAATCGCTGGCCGAAGTTATGCAGCCGGCGATTGAGCTGGCGGACGGATTTCCGATCGACGAGTTACGGGTCCATTACATCAGGACGCGCGCGCCGATCTTCTCGCAATGGCCGGAGGCGAAAAGAATCTTTCTGCCAAATGGCGAAGTTCCCAGCGTTGGTGACGTGTTTGTGCAGGCCGATCTCGCGCGTACTTTGCGCGCAATCGTGACCGCCGAAAGGCAGAACACGCGCCGCGGGCGTCACGCCGCGCTGATGGCTGCGCGTGATTATTTTTATCGTGGTCCGGTCGGTCGGCAGATCGGCGATTACATGCAGACGCATGGCGGATTGTTGGCGGCGTCTGATCTTGCGGCCTGGCACGCAACCGTTGGTTCACCCACAAAAACAAGCTATCGAGGCTATGAGATTTACAAAACGGGTTTTTGGGCGCAAGGCCCGATGATGCTCGAAACCTTGAATGTGCTCGAGGGCTATGACCTCAAAAAGATGGGGCAAAATTCGCCCGAGTACATTCACACGGTGACTGAGGCGCTCAAGCTTGCCTTCGCTGATCGGGATCGATTTTATGGTGATCCCAACTTCGTCAGGATTCCCACCGAACAATTGTTGTCCAAAGATTATGCTGCGATGCGGCGCGGGCTGATCGATGAAGGGCGCGCCTCTTTGGAGCAACGGCCGGGCGACCCGCAGAACATGAAGGCCCTGCTGGCAAGCGTCACGCCCATCGCTTACAACGCCGAACCGTTGCCCGAAATCCTGAAAGCCAACGACACAACCTGCGTGAATGTCATCGACAAAGACGGAAACATGTTCAGCGCCACGCCCAGCGGCGCCTGGCTGCCGGCGGTTGTGGCGGGTGATACCGGCGTTCTGGTGGGCCAACGTTTGCAATCCGCTATGACGGATGTAAACAGTCCGAACGTTGTCGCCCCCGGCAAGCGGCCGCGAATCACTCTGACGCCGACCCTGGTTTTGAAAGACGCCCGGCCGGTGATGGTTCTTTCCACGCCGGGTGGCGACAATCAGGATCAAGCCTTGTTGCAGGTGCTTCTGAATGTGATTGAGTTCGGCATGAATCCCCAGGAAGCGGTCGAGGCGCCGCGCTTCGACACTCAGCACTATGTCAGCTCATTCGATAACCATGAATTTCTGGCAGGTGTCCTCAACATCGAGGCGCGCATCTCGCCCGATACGATTCAACAACTCAAGTTGCGCGGCCACAAGATAACGGTGCAAACGGATTGGGGGACCGGCTCTTCGCCCACGGTAATAACTTACGATCCGAAGAGCGGGGTAATCTCAGGCGGCGCCGATCCACGACGTGGAAGATACGCGGTGGCATGGTGATCTGACGCTGCAGGTGGCGTTACGAGAATCATATGACCGAACCCATAACATCACGACCCCGTCTGCTCGCGCTTTATGAAGGAGGAATGAAAAGTTCTATGATCAATGGCGCGCACGTAATTATTTACAGCAAAGATGCCGAAGCCGATCGCTCTTTCTTCAAAGAGGTCCTCGGCTTTCACCATGTGGACGCCGGGCATGGCTGGCTAATCTTTGCGCTGCCACCTGCTGAAATAGCTTGCCATCCCGGCGACGAAAATGATCGGCATGAGCTCTACCTGATGTGTGAAGATCTCAAGACAGTGATGTCGGCCCTCGACGCGAAAGGCATTCATTGCTCTAAGGTCCAGGAGCCACCCTGGGGCCTGCTTACGCACATCACTCTCCCCGGCGGCGGGAAACTCGGGCTTTATCAGCCCAGGCATCCAACGGCCGCGACTCTGAAATAGGTATCAGGGTGAAAAAACCTACTCATGTTCCAGGTGTTAGAGTACCAACCTTAGTTGGGCTGTTGGTAACACAAGCAATTCGCAAACTAACAGTTTGCGGTACAAAGCCCGACTGAAGCCGGTACTCTAACTTTTTGCAGCACCAGAAGAGACCGAAGGGGAGAGATTAAATGGCCGCAGCGAAAACCGCTTCAACTGCTCCTGAGTTAACCGTGCGATCGATCATCGTCGGTCTAATCACGGCGATGATCATCGGCAGCGCTTATCCTTACTGCGTTTTGAAACTTGGCTTTGGGCCGAATCTCTCGGTGGTTTCGGCGTTCCTCGGTTTCATCGTCCTCGTGCTGATCCTGCGCGCAGCCGGCACAAACCCGCGCGAGAACAACATTGTCCAGACCATGGGCACGAGCGCCGGACAGACTGCGTTCATGGCTGTGCTGTTGGCGGCATTCGACATGTTGAATACGCGCGGCACGTTCAATCCTCCGATCCATCTCGGCACCTGGCAAATCTTTTTCTGGCTTTGCAGCGCCAGCCTGCTTGGCATTCTCCTGGCCGTTCCCATGCGGCGGCATTACATCGATGAAGAAAACCTGACGTATGCGGATGGACTGGCCGCAGGTGAAACCATCAGAGTGCTGCACGAGGGACGTCAGAGTGGAGTATCGGCTGGACCAGTGAAGGCCCTCGCGGTCGGCACTTTCGCTTCGGCGGCGGTGATGACTGCGACGACTTTGAAGTGGGTCAGAGAGAATTGGTTTTTTCACGGCATGGAGCCGATGCGCGTGGGCTTCAACATCAGCTTCCTTGGATTCGGCTCCGGTTTGTTAGTCGGATT
>DATISD010000607.1:0-3450 GCA_035469005.1 Pyrinomonadaceae bacterium
GTCTCCGGCATTATGAACAAGCACTTGTACGAGGAGCCTCCTCCCCTGCCGCCGGAACTGGAAATTCCTCGAAGAATCTCAAACGGGATCGCGCGAGCGATGGCCAAGGACCCCAAAGACCGGCCACAGACGGCCGCTGAATTGGCAAGGCAGCTGCAGTTGACGTAACAAGACCGGAGCGCGATCGGGGCACTAGCCCGACCGTCAGGGAGGGCTCAAATCTACCAGCTCATGAGAGACTTCGATGATAACGACTTTCCGCTTGGATACTTGATCACGTTCAGGTGTTACGGTACTTGGTTACATGGAGATAAGCGCGGATCGTATCGGCGCAATTCGAAAGTGATCTCGCGCGTGGTGCATATTCCGCCGCGCCCTCGTTTGGAGGGAGCAGAAAAGGTCCAACTCGGCCGCGCTCCACTCCGCCTTAATAAGAGCCAACGCGCAATTATTGAGCAAGCAATCCGCGAAGTTTGTGAACACCGGAGGTACCTTTTACGAGCAATCAACGCCAGAAGCAATCACGTCCATGCCGTGGCTTCAGCCTTGAGTGCACCTGAACCGATTCTCGACGCGTTCAAATCCTATTCAACGCGAGCATTGAGGCGAAACCGGTTGTTAGATCAGAACATCAAGCCTTGGTCGCGGCACGGAAGTACGATTTATCTATGGAAAGAAAAGGATGTCGCGAAGGCCATCGAGTACGTGATGCTCGGACAGGATTATCCCTTCTCGCTCGATTAGCAACATTCCGAGCCCTCCCTCACGGTCGGGCTAGTGCCCCGTATTCCGAGCCTCCTCCATTCTTCATGTGGAAGCGTTCACCTTGTCATCGTTCATCAGGCGCAGAATCGATTGAAAGTAGGCCTGTATACAACCGGTCACTAGCCCGACCGTCAGGGAGGGCTCAGATTCTGCAGCCTTTCAAAGTCTGATAGGAATCTAATTCTCACTCGCCGCCGCCGCCCGGTCGATCGCGGCGGTTTCCGTTTCCGGGATCTGCTCATGCGCCGTCTCAGTCTGCAATCGATTCTGAAATGCCGCATGTACAAACGAGGCGAACAGTGGATGAGGCGCGAGGGGTTTCGATTTGAATTCGGGATGGAATTGGCAGCCGAGAAACCATGGATGTACGTCGCGAGAAAGCTCTACGATCTCGACGAACTTGCCGTCGGTTGAGATACCGCTGAAGACCAGGCCGCCTTTCTCCAGCGTCTCACGATAGACCGGATTGAATTCGTATCGATGACGGTGTCGCTCGCTAATCTCGGCGGCGCCGTCGTAAACGTCGCGTGCCAGCGAGCCTTCAGCCAGACGGCACACCCACGCGCCGAGGCGCATTGTGCCGCCCATCTCTTCAACATCAACCAAATCGCGCAGCTTGAAAATGATTGGGTAAGGTGTTTCGACGTTGAACTCAGTCGAATCGGCATCCTTCAAATCACAGCCGTTGCGCGCGAATTCGATGCAAGCCGTCTGCATCCCGAGACAGATTCCAAAGTATGGCGTTCGTGTCCTTCGCGCGTAGGAAATTGCGCGAATCATCCCTTCCACGCCACGCTTGCCGAAACCGCCGGGCACCAGGATCGCATCAAAGTCGCGCAGGCGCGCTTCGAAGTTACCGTCGTCCATCAACTCTTCCGATTCGATCCATTTAATGTTGACGCGCAGGTTGTTTGCGACGCCGCCATGCGTGAGCGCTTCGCGCAGAGACTTGTAAGAATCTTCGAGCTCGACATATTTGCCGACGATTGCGATTGAAGTTTCGCCCGCCGAAGGTTCGCGAATTGTATCGACGAGTTTTCGCCAGGCTGTTAAGTCAGCGGCTGCGGCCGTTTCGTTGAGCTGCAGCGACGCAACGATCAGTTCATCGAGCCCTTGATCATGAAACGTGAGCGGCACGTCGTAAATCGTATCGACGTCCTGGGCGGTGATGACGGCCGACTCTTTGACGTTACAGAACAGCGCAATCTTCGATCGCAGATCGTGCGACAGCGGCCGATCTGATCGACACAATAAAATGTCAGGCTGGATACCAATTTCGCGCAGCTCGCGCACAGAGTGCTGTGTTGGTTTCGTCTTCAACTCACCTGAAGCCGCAATGTACGGCACGAGCGTCACGTGAATGAACAGCGCGTTTTCCCTGCCCTCTTCGTTGCCCATCTGACGAATCGCTTCCAGGAAGGGCAGCGATTCGATGTCGCCGACCGTGCCGCCGATTTCGACTATGACTACATCCGCCTCGCCGTCGACAGTGACCGCGCGAATCGCGTCCTTGATTTCGTTGGTTACATGCGGAATGACCTGGATGGTCTTGCCCAGATAATCGCCGCGGCGCTCTTTCTCGATCACCGAAAGGTAAATGCGGCCGGTGGTCCAGTTGTTCGACTGCGACAGGTGCGCTTGGGTGAACCGCTCGTAATGTCCGAGGTCGAGATCGGTTTCGGCGCCATCGTCGGTGACGAAAACCTCGCCGTGCTGGAATGGCGACATGGTGCCCGGATCGACGTTGATGTAAGGATCGAGCTTGATAAGGGTGACGCTCAGACCACGCGCTTCCAGCAACGCGCCGATTGAAGACGCCGCCAGGCCCTTGCCCAAACTCGAAACCACGCCGCCTGTTACGAAGATGTATTTAGGCATTGTTCTCCTCTCGGTACGCACGCCTCTGGCGTGCTCTTCTTAATCTTCCTTCGGCACGCTGGAAGCGTGCGTACCGCCCGCTTCAGGCGGATCGTCCGCCTCTTCCTTGTCATCGTAAATGCCACGACGCAAATCCTGCTGAACTTCCACGGCCTTCTTCGCGGCCGGATCGAGTGTTTGCTGCAAGCCGAGCATGGCCGCGTTCAGCAAACCTGTTCCCTCCTGTCGTCGCTTCTGAAACTCTTCTTCATTCTTGACACCGTATGGCTTGGTGATTTGGCTCAAGCCAAACAGCGCGCCGATTATCACCAACGCAATAACTCCAATTCCGATCCAATCGCTTGTATTCATTCCGGTACGCACGCCTCCGGCGTGCTTCAATTAATACGCCGCGCCTCCGGCGTGCTTCAATCACGATGGCACGCCAGAGGCGTGCGCACCCGCACACTCAACAATCGCGCGAACCCGTTCGAGATCCTCCAACGTATCGACGCCAATCGATGTTGACGCCGCTTCCACTACTTTGATTTTCACGCCCCGCTCCAACGCGCGCAACTGCTCAAGCGACGCCGCCTTTTCGGACTCTGCCTGCGGCCAGGAAGCAAACTCGAGCAGGAACTCGCGACGATAGGAATACAAGCCAGTATGTTTCCTAAAAGAAAAAAGCAGCGCCGGCTCCGCTCCGAGCGCTGCTTCAATCGAGCCGTATTTCTTCACGGCCTGATTAGGAAAAGGAATCGGATTACGAGAAAAATTCGTCGCGTAGCCGTCCCCGTCAGTCGTCACCTTAACGACTGATTGATTCAA
>DATISD010000608.1:0-5185 GCA_035469005.1 Pyrinomonadaceae bacterium
CACCTGTTAGGTTGCGTAGGAATTCTCACAAGCCGACAGCTTGCGTTACGCTTTTAGATCATTTGAAAGACTCGCATTATAATCGGTCGCGCTTGATTGAGCCAATTTGGGTATGGAGCAGTTTGGGCTTGAGGTCAGTACCGGGAGCGATCGCGACCGGGTCACCTATCCGAGCGAGCGATTGATTGTCGCAGGACCCCGTCGCTACCGCTCCCGGTACTGACTTCATGACCCGGTCGCTAGCGCTACCGGTACTGAGCCCATAGCGAAGAGGAACCCATGAAACACTCCGAAGGCTTTCTGAGAATAGTTAGTGACGCAAAGGGCCGCATTAACGAAGTCACCGTCGCCGATACACGCGATCGCCTGGAGAACAACACGAACGTTAAACTAGTCGACGTGCGCGAAGACCACGAATGGGACGCGGCGCACGCCGCGGGGGCAATTCATCTGGGCAAAGGCATCATCGAACGCGACATTGAAGTGACCGTGCCCGATAAATCAACTGAGTTGATTCTTTATTGCGGCGGCGGATATCGCTCGGCGCTGGCGGCGGACGTTCTCCAGAATATGGGCTACACCAACGTCTGGTCGATGGCCGGTGGCTGGAAGGCCTGGAAGCAATCGGGCGCGCCGGTGGAATGATGTGGTACGCGGGCGTCCTCGCCCGCCTTCGCGTTTAATCGAAACACGTTGAAAGCGGGCGAAGACACTCGCGTACCGTGACTTCAATTCTTCTTCAACGTAAAGTCCTTCGGCACTAACTCTACTGCAATAGCATCGCCTTCAATCTTTGCCTTTGCATCCTTTGGATCGCTGGTCGGCCGATAGGTCAGCACAACATTCTCGGGAGTTTTTCTCGGACCACACGACACGTTGGCTGGGGCCGGAGTGTACGCCGTAAGTTGAACCCGCTGCAAAGCGGTGCTGCGAATCCGATAGACTCGATCCGCGGCCTGGATACTGAAGTAGGCAACGCCCTTGTTGTCGCAGTCCAGTTTGAGGAATGTGCCCTGCACGCGTTGTTCACCTGCTGCCAATGGACGCAAAGCCTCTCGCAAGTAATCAGACTCTGACTGCGGGGCTTCCTCCTTTTCGTCGTTGGCAGTGGTTGAGGTATCTGCTTTGCGCCGCAGAGGCGGAGGACCTGACTCACTCGACGCGCCGCTGCCCTTGAATTGCGATATCTGTCCTTCATATCGCTTGATCGAATCGAGCAGCATGACGGCCTGCTGTTGATGTCGTCGATCCCTGGCGTTGCGCAGCGGTTCCAGCGTCTGGCGGGCCAAATCAAATTTTTGTTGCCGCAAATAAATCTGCGCCAGCTGCAGACTTAGATCCTGTTTACCCGGCGAGAGGGCCAGCGCGCGTTTCAGCAACTCGATGGCTTCGTCCAGTTGCTCACCGGTAACCATGTTGACGAACGCCAGCAACGAATATGAGCCCGGGAAATCCGGTTTCAGCGCGATCGCCTTTTTCAATTCCGCGCGCATAATTTCGGCCGCATCCGGTGAGTAGCCTCTCACCATATTCGCCGAGTCCATGCCATCCCGACTGACCACATAGGCATAGTAATAATGCGTCAGATAATTATTGGAGTTGGCGTTCACAGCCTCTCGCAAAGCGCCTTTGGCCTCGTCGAAACGCGACTGTCGCATCCTGACAATTCCCAGTGAAGCCTGCGCCATCGTTAACTTTGGGTCGAGCGCGAGCGCCTGCTGCAGACGCGTTTCAGCGTCCTTTAGCTGGTTGGTGTGCAGCAGCAGATCCCCGAGATAGGCCTGCGCCTCAGCTTCGGTAACCGGCGACGCGGAAATTTCATTATCGAATTCCAGCTTTCGCTCGAAGGTGGCGATTTGCATTCGAAACGTGTGGCCCTCGATGTATTTCTTGAATTCTTTCTGCAACGTATCAAGGTCAGTTTGAAAAGCCTGGCTGGCCGCTTCATCAACAGCAACGTTGGCGGTGAGTAGCTGGAGGAATTTGCCCAGCTGCGGCAAGCGCTGTCCGCCGTTCCCGAGGATCAAATAGTGAACCAGCGCCCACGACTCGGCATAGAACATCCCGCGCTTGCTTCCTTCGTTGTATTCAGGTGAATAGTGATCGACCGCGAAAAGCGATCGCAGCGGGTAGAGCTTGCCTTCGCGCAGGGTCTCCAAATGATATGGGATTAACTCGCCGAGATGGACCTTGCGATCTTCTTCAATATTGAAAGCGCTGTAATATTCAGCCAGCCCTTCGTTGAACCAGACCGGCATATTGCCCGACGTGTTATCGACCAGCAAGTGAACGTACTCATGGTAAATCACGCTAAACGGGTTCTGGGTGGCGTCGGTCGTTAACGTGATGTAGTTCACGTCCTCGCCTGGCTGAAAATAGCCGGCATTGTTTCCCGGATTGAACGGCTTGTATGAACCCATACTCTTGAACACGATCACGGTCGTGGGCACCGGCGTGTCGAATTTGGCGGCGCTGAAGAGGCGCGTAAAGACATCCCGAAACTGTTCGAGCCGCGTGGCCACCTGGCGGATCTCTTTCTCGCTGGCATTGCCAATCAAAGTGAAGCTCTTTGAGTTGACCCTGGTCCAGTTGTCTTTGGCCTGGGAATTCGCCGGGCCGACTAGAGTGAAAACGAACAGAAAGAAGATGGTGGAAACGTAAATTCGCAGAGGCTTTTGAAACATTGTGAGACCTTTCTCGATTGACTGAAGTACGCGGCAGAGTTTCCGTTCGGGAGGGCACCAGGCCGCGGCGGGAAGGAAAACTATAAAAGGCCGCAAATTTCCTGTCAATTCCAGGTAATCGCCGGTGGAAACACATGATAAAATTCGCGCTCCGATATCATTTTCGACGTAACCGCGCGAATTGCCATGGCGTCATAAAGATCTTATCAGTCCGGTTTCATTCAAAAGGCAAACAGTAGTCCGACGAACTTCGGCTTGTCGGAGTTGTACGTTGCTTGTCGGACATTAGCGGGCCGGCAGTGGCTCGTCTTAAACGAAGTACAGATGCGGGCAAGATGCCCGCGCTCCATTCTTAAAATTGCGGCCCAGACGGCCGCGAACCTAACTTGTCACATCTGCAGGAGAAAGCCATGAAGAAACTCTACCCAGTCGCCATAGCTCTATTCATTCTCAGCTTTGCCTCGTTGGTTTTCGCGCGCGAGGCTAAGCTGGTGCGCTATCCCAGCTACTCGAACGGGCGCATCGCGTTCACTTATCTCGCCGACATCTGGACGGCTGACGAAAACGGCCAGAACGTCCAGCGCCTGACGGTGAATAAGGCGCGGGATGCTTATCCGCGATTTTCGCCGGACGGAAAATGGATCGCTTTTTCGAGTGACCGCAACGGGAACCTCGACGTTTTCATCATCCCCGCGAGCGGCGGTACGGCGAAGCAGTTAACGTCGCACTCAGCCGATGACACGGTCCTCGGCTGGACGCCGGACGGGAAAGGTGTGCTTTTCAGCAGTCAGCGCGGCGAAGACTTCATGGGATTGCTATACGTCGTTAGTGTGGAAGGCGGTATGCCCTGGCGCGCCGGGCCGGACATGGGCAACGCGGCGAGCTTTTCTCCTGATGGCACTCGCATCGCTTACAACCCGAAAGGTCAGGTTTATTGGCGCAAGTACTATCGCGGCGCTTACGCGACGGACGTTTGGATTGAAGACGTTTCGGCGAAAAAGTTTACCCAGTTGACGGATTTTGATGGGCTCGATTCGTGGCCGATGTGGAGCCGCGACGGCGACATCTACTTTGTCAGCGACCGCGACGGCACCGGACTGACGAACATCTGGCGCGTTTCCGACAAAGGCGGCAAGGCGGACAAGGTGACTTCATTCAAGACCGGCGACGTGCGCTTCCCCTCGATCAGCGCTGACGGCCGCACGATCGTTTTCGAACACGATTTTGGAATTTGGAAGCTGGATACCGCGACGAAGAAAGCAACACCGATCAGGCTCGACATCGATGCCGAAACGGAAGAAAACGATTCTGAGATGCGCGCCTTCAGTTCCGAAGCCGAAGATTACGATCTCGCGCCAAATTCCCGACGGCTTGTCGTCTCGACGCATGGCGAACTCTTCACCGTGCCGGTCGACGAAGGCGATATCCGTCAGATTACCGATAGCTCCTCGCGCGACCGCGGAGTTGACTACTCGCCGGATGGCAAGTGGATCGCTTTCATCTCGGACAGCAGTGGCCGCGAAGAACTCTATGTAGTTGCGAGTGACGGTGGCACACCTCAGAAGATGACGGACATCGACGCACTCAAGAGCGGCTATAACTGGTCGCCTGATTCCAAGGAGATCGCGTTCACTGCTTCCGACAGCAAATTGAGGAAGGTGAATGTCGCTACCAAGGCGGTGACGGAGCTTGATTCATCGCGTTATGGGAATATCTCGACACCGGAATGGTCGCCGGATGGCAAGTGGTTGGCCTATTCCAAGTCCGACGTCAGCCGCACGTCCGACATTTACATTCTGGCTTCGTCGGGCGACGACAAGCAGCCGCACAAAGTGACGTTCGATTCTTACGACGAGCGCAATCCGCGATTCGGCCCGGACGGACGCAAACTCTTCTTCGTTCGCTCTGACGCAACAGGGGGCGGCGGCGGCGGCTTCGGTAATGCCTCCGTGCAAATTTATTCAGTGTGGCTCGAGAAGTTGGATCGCGATCCAGACGATCCGGAGGAAAGACCGGAAGCTGAGGCACCCACTGGAGACCCCAGCGAAGGTGGCGGTCCCGCACGCCGTCCCGGCCCACCGCGTCCGCCACACGAAACCAGGATGGATTGGGCCGGCATGAAACATCGCACGCGTCAGATTACGCGAATGCCGTTTCCAATTTTCAGTTACACCCTGGCGCCGGACAGCCGCACGATTGTCTTTGTCACCAGCGAACCGGCGGGAACCGGGAACACTCCGGTAATCTATTCCATTCAGGATGATGGCCGGCGACTGGCACGGGTGACGGCCGGTGGCCCGCCGCCAGGTGAAGGAGAAGGTGGTGGCGGCGGTGGATTCGGCGGCGGCATTTCCGATCTAAATATTTCGCGCGACGGCCGCACGCTGTTCTTCAGCGAACGCAACGGGATCTATTCAGTCGCGCTCGGCGGCGGCGCCGCGACGACCGCGACTGCCGGTCGCACAGAAGGCGCGCGTCGTCGGATCAGCTTCAACGTGCGC
>DATISD010000609.1:0-2324 GCA_035469005.1 Pyrinomonadaceae bacterium
CCGACAAATACAATGTTTATTTGCAGATTTTGGTCGATCTCGCGAAATTGACCCGGTTGGAGGGTTGTGAAATTCGGGGTCGCTCCCAGAGCTGCTGCCGAACCGCACGCCGCCGCAATTAATAAACCCAGGATGAATTTCTTTAGTCCATGGCCGGTCATCTTCTTTTCTCCCTTCAACCAGTAAGAGCTCTTTCGGAAAATCAACAGAAGTCAGAGACCTTCCGCAGATCGGGCGATTTCCCGAAGCCACCCAGCAGCAAAAGGCCGTACACAAAAGCTAGCCTGAGCGCCGCAAGTCCTGTTATTCTTTCCTCCAACTACTAATGCGAAAACCGCGCTAGAAACCTCTAATGACAATTGCGCCGCACCAGGTCACGAGGCTTTTGCAGAAATGGAGTGATGGCGACGAGAGGGCGCTGGACCAGTTAATGCCGCTCGTGCATGACGAACTCCACCGGTTGGCACACCAGCACATACGGCGCGAGGGACCTGGCCACATTCTGCAAACGTCTGCCTTAATCAATGAGGCCTACCTTCGTTTGGTGGACCAGCCAGAGATACGATGGGAGAATCGGAGCCACTTTTTTGGTATTGCTGCCAGGCTGATGCGCCGGATTCTGGTAGACGACGCGCGCAAGCGAAACTCCGCTAAACGCGGCGGCAGCTTGATCCACGTCCCACTTGATGAAGCAACCAGCGTGGCCGAAGAGCAGGCGGCTAACGTGACAGCAGTTGATGACGCGCTCAAGAGACTAGAGACGCTCGATGCGCGGCAGGCTCAGATCATCGAACTGAGGTTTTTTGGCGGCCTCAGCATCGAAGAAACCGCCAATGTTTTGCAGGTCTCACCAGGAACCGTGATGCGCGATTGGACGTTCGCGCGAGCCTGGCTGCGAAACGAGATGACGCGCGCGTAGGAACCAGGTCACACGTCAAGTTATGCGCGATGCACATTGGGAAAATCTGAAAGAAATTTTTCATGCGGCGCTGGTGTTGCCGCCCCAGGACCGCCCAGCCTATCTCGAACAAGCCTCTCAGGGTGATGTCTCTTTGCGCAAAGCCGTCGAGTCTCTGCTCAGGTCGCACGAAGAAACTGAGAACTTTGTGGATACGCCGGCATATCAAGCTGCGGCTGAAATGTTAGTTGAGGGCGCGGACCTCAAAGCGGGAAGGAATATTGCTCATTACCGGATCGTGCGGTTGCTCGGCGAAGGTGGAATGGGCATGGTCTATCTCGCAGAAGACACAAAGCTGCATCGAAGAGTCTCGCTTAAATTCCTCTCGACACACTTTACCGAAGATCGTGAACGCTTGCGCCGGTTTGAACAGGAAGCGCGCGCTGCATCCGCCCTAAACCATCCGAACATTTTGACGATCCACGAGATCGGCGAAGCCGACAACCACCGGTTTATTGCAACCGAATTTATCGAGGGTCGCACCTTGCGCGAACTGATGCAATCGGATATCGACATTCATGACGCTTTTGATATTGCGATTCAGGTAGCTTCGGCTTTGGTTGCGGCGCATCGAGTAAACATCGTCCACCGCGACATCAAACCAGAGAACATCATGGTTCGTCGTGATGACGGTTTGGTGAAGGTACTCGATTTTGGTTTGGCGAAGATGTCTGCAACGCGGCCTGCAAGAGCCGACGTCGATGGGGAAGCCGAAACACGAATACATGAGAACACCGCGCCCGGAGTGATCATGGGCACGGTGGCTTATATGTCACCCGAACAGGCGCGCGGCGATGTGGTTGATGCGCGAACGGATATTTGGAGCCTGGGCGTGGTGCTTTACGAGATGATTGCCGGCGCATCACCGTTTGTAGCCGCCACTTCTAATGAAATCATCTCGGGGATTCTGTCCAAGGAGCCGCCGCCTCCGCTGGCGCGTTATTCACGCGAAGTACCAGAGCGTCTCGAAGAGATTGTCGAGAAAGCACTGACGAAGAACAGAGACGAGCGCTATCAGACGAGTCAGGACTTACTGATCGATCTGAAGCGGCTGAAACAGTCACTGGAGGTAAAGGCCAGTGTGGAGCGCACGAATTCGCCAGCGGGCTTAGGAACTTCTACTTCAGATCGAGACGCAAACATCACAAAGAACGGGCCGTCGGAAGGCGCTCCAAGAACCCAGGACCCTTCGAGCGCCGAGTACATCATCAACCAGGTTAGGAACCATAGGCGCGGTGCGACCGCAATCGCCGCGGTAATGATCCTGACGATTGCCGCCGGCATATTTATGTACGCCTGGCGCGTTAAACACATTGCCGCGTCCGCTCCCACGGAAATCAAATCGCTCGCCGTCTTGCCGCTCAAA
>DATISD010000610.1:0-4657 GCA_035469005.1 Pyrinomonadaceae bacterium
GTAGTGTCCCGAGCTGCTGTTCTCTGCGGGTCTCTGGGCCTACCTTTGTGCCTGCTGTGGTGAATTGGCTCAGGAACGCTTCACCACTGTCACAGAGCATTCACAGAGACACGGAGAAGCGCAATGAGTTGCCAGGTGAATTCCTTGCCTAGCGCACGCCCAATAAGAGATCCACGGTCAGTTGATCCAGACGTTCATAAGGCAAACTCTTTTGCGATAACTCATGGCGATCGAAGTTAAAGCTTTTGATCTGCTTCCCCTTGTCGCTGCTGTAGCTGCCGAGCGGTTCGGAATTACCGTTCTGCGAGTCGTTAATTTCGGCAAGCAATGATTGGATTTCGGGGTCTTCATCGAATTGCCGCGCCTTCTCTTTCAGGATGAGATAATTTCGCATGCAGCCTGCCGCGAATTCCCAGACACCTGCTTCGCTTTCGCTCCGGTAGCAATGCGCGTCGAAGTGGCGAGGCCCGTCGTAAGCATCTTCCAACAACCTGACCAGAAAAAAGAGATTCTTAATTGACTCTGACCCGAAGCGGAGATCCTGATCGAAACGGGGACCCTTTTGATCGTTAAGATCGATATGAAAAAGTTTGCCGGCCTCAATCGCCTGGGCGACGACATGATAGAAATTGAGCCCGGACATCTGTTCGTGTCCGACTTCAGGATTGACACCGACCATTTCCGAATGATCGAGCGTGGCTATGAATGCGAGCATCGCGCCAGTCGTGGGCAGGTAGATGTCGCCACGGGGCTCGTTCGGTTTGGCCTCGAGCGCGAACTTGTAGTCGTAATTCTGGTCGCTTGAATACTCACAGAGAAAGTTGATGGCTTCACGATACCATTTGAGCGCTTCGCGCGCGTCTTTGGCGGCGTCGACTTCTGCTCCCTCGCGCCCGCCCCAGAAGACATAGATTCGCGCTCCCAGTTCGGCGCCCAAATCCATTGACTTCATGGTTTTTTGTATAGCATACCGGCGCACGCGCGAATCGTTGGAAGTAAAAGCTCCGTCCTTGAAAACCGGATCGTAAAAAAGATTCGTGGTGGCCATCGGCACCTTCATGCCATGGTCATCGAGCGCGCGCCGGAACTCGCTGACGATCCGATCGCGGTCCGCCGGGGCAGCATCAATCGGCACCAGGTCGTTATCATGAAGATTGACACCATATGCGCCTAGCTTGCTCAGCTCTTTGACTATTTTGATTGGACTGAGACTTGGTCGCGTCGCCTCGCCAAAGGGATCGCGCCCTCGATTCCCGACAGTCCAGAGGCCGAAAGTGAATTTGTGTTCAGGTAGTGGTGTGTAATCGCCAGCCATTTCTGATTTCCATTCGTTAACGTCGAGGCCCGACCTACTTTACGGCTCGAGTTGAGAATTTGTAGACAGTGACAGTGTGATAGCGCGCACCTTTTTTGAGTACGGTGCTGGGAAATTTCGGTTCATTCGGCGAATCGGGATAGTGCTGGGTCTCGAGACAAAAGCCATAGTGTTGTTGATAGACTTTGCCATCTTTGCCGGTTAGCGTGCCATCGAGGAAATTTCCGGTATAGAACTGCATGCCTGGCTCCGTGGTCCAAACCTCCATGACCCGGCCCGAGCCGGCTTCGTAAACTCTCGCGCCCAATCGCAGCGTTCCCATTTTTCCATTGAGAACAAAGTTGTGATCGTAACCTTTGCCGAATTGCAATTGCTGATCAGGTTCGTTTATGCGCGCGCCGATCTCAGCCATCTGCATAAAAGTCATTCGCATAAAATCGAAGGGAGTGTTTCGCACGCTTCTTAACTCGCCCGTGGGAATTGATCCCTCGTCTGTCGGCGTGAAGCGATTGGCATTGATGAATAATCTGTGTTTGAGAATGTCTCCTTCACCCTGCCCGGCGAGACTGAAGTAAGAATGATGTGTGAGATTGACGACGGTGTCCTTATCGGTCGTCGCTGAATATTCAATCTTCAACTCGTTTGCATTCGTCAGGGTATACGTGACTTTGACTGAGAGATTTCCCGGATAGCCTTCTTCTCCGTCCTTACTCAGATAGGTCAAATCGAGCGCGGCCCCATTAGTAACTTTCACAGGCTTGGCATTCCATATCACTTTGTCGAACCCTTTGATTCCGCCATGCAAATGATTAGCGCCGTTGTTGACTGCCAGCTTGTACTCGACTCCATTAAGCTTAAAGCGGCCTTTGGCAATACGATTCCCATAACGTCCGATGACCGCACCAAAATATGGATGACCTTTAAGATAGGCGTCGAGGTTGTCAAAACCCAGCACTACGTCACCGAGTCGTCCGGTTCGATCCGGCACCTTCAGTGACGTGACGATGCCACCATAGTTGGTAATCTTCACTTCGGCGCCGCGACTGTTCGTCAAAGTGTAAAGATCAACGCTTTGACCTTCCGACGTTTTGCCGAACTCCCTCTTTTGCACGCCGGCTTGCCCCTGCGCGTCAACGTTGAGCATCAGCATCACGATACAAAGCAAAAGCGTAAGTGAAAGATTTGTGTTGAGTTTCATCGGTTCCTCGTTTTGCCCAGCCTCAAGTGGCCGAAGCTATTCGCTCCCGGCGAAGAGCCGGAAATGACTGTTGGTTGGTAGCCTGTCTTTTCACGATAGCTGGAAACAATTGCTTTGATTTCATCGTTGCTGCCACGCCGGCCCAGAATCGCGACCGTGCCGCCGCTTCCGCCGCCGGTGATTTTTGCGCCGTAAAGATCGCCGCCACTTAACCCCTTCACTAATTCGACTATCTGGTCCGTTCCATCTGAGCCCAGACCACATTGGGAATAACTCTCGTGCGATTGAAACATCAAATCGCCAAGCAAACTGGTGTTCTCGACGGCATGCCCGCCGCGCAGAATCTCTGCGAATGATTTCACCCGGGGAGCTTCGTAAATAGGGTGACGTGTCGCCGCGAGCACCGGATAATCCCGGCTCGCCTCGACTTCCGTGACGTGGTCCGTAATTCCTTCGTAGTTCTTAAGAAACTCTTCGCCACTCATTCGCTCAGGAACAATTGCCGCGTACTCAGTCTCGAATTCTTCCGGTGTAATGTTCGCAAGATAACCTTTCCATTTTAGATCATCAATCCACACGTGGCCTCGGTACACACCGGGTTGGACAGCTAACCCGGCGCGGTCGGCGATAATCCGATAGCCCATGAAAGCCGCGGTGCGCACAGTTCGATAGTCCGATCCGCTAATTGAGTGCCGAATGCCGGAGTCAAGTCCCCAAACCTCCAGTTCTTCGGGGAAGGCCACGACACCCTTCAAATCCGCAGGTTGGCAGAGCAATTCGAGCAGATGATTCGCCTCGCCGCAGGCGGCGCACATCTGATCCATCACCCCACACGGCGCCCCTACAACCAGGTTTTCAACCTGCTGACAAAGCAGCGCCAGTTCCCGGGCGCAAAGTTCAATTTCGTAGGCAGCCGCCAACGCTTGCATCGACGCGACCTCGAGCGCAGCCGATGAACTGACACCTTTTCCTTCCGGCACTGTCGATTTTATGAGGATGCTCATTCCATCCTCGCCATCCTTGAACGAGCGATTCTTTTCCTTCATCAACACCAACAGCGCGCCGGCCACATAGGAGGCCCATTGACTTTCGGACTCCGCCGCAAACCGCGCCCGGGCGGACCCGTAGTCCGAGGTCGCCCCCAGTTGTTGAATCTCTTCCAACTCCATTTCGAAAAGGCGTGGGAACGATCCCGTGACGTCCGGCATGCTGGCGATTCGTATCCTTTGGCTCTGGTTTCGTTGAAGCGCAACATGTACGGCGGCCTCGATTGGCAACTGCAAAACCAGGGAGCCGGAGTAATCCGCAATACCTCCCATTACGTCGAGCCTCCCCGGAGCACGACTAACGATCAGTTCTTTCCCGGAATTGAAAATGTCGCGCCAGGCAGCGGGAAGGGAAGCGACCAGGCGATCAATTGAATCAATGAAGTCTTCGGTATCTCTTAGTCCGTGGGTCGAGCCGGAGATGATTTCGTATTGATTCATTGATCAGGCTTTTCGTGAAACCGATTTATCCACGAGGCTCGGCTTTGCCAAAAAAGTCAGTTAGGGTCTCCCCAACCTGGTTTGAAACGAAGCGACTGATTACTGGGAACGCGGGCGCCCTAGCCCGCAAAAGCAGGCGTAGCCTGCTAATTCGCGCGGGTTCGCAGCACAATGCCATTCGCGGTTCGCGCTCAGTGCGGGCGAGGGCGCCCGCGCTCCCAGGATTAACTCGCTTCGTCCACCGAGTTAAATTAAACCGCGTCGCGCCAGCGACGCCTGCAAGAGCGGCTCAATCTGGGCGCGAATCGCTTCATTGGCATAGCCCGCCCAGGCAACGTCTGCTTCAACATTCAACGGCGCGCTGAGCGACTGGCCATGAATGTCGGTAACAATCACGCCGGCTTCGCGCGCGATTAGCTCGGTGCAAAGATCGTAAGGGTGGCAACAAATGCCGAGCGGCGTGCCGCGCTTGCTAAGCAGGTGTTCCATCAAAGGACGAACGTCTGCGACGAATCGATCATGACCGCTCATTAATTCGTAAAGTTGGCCGCCGGTCGAAGCGTACTGATCTTCAAAACAATGAGCTTTACCCGGCGCCGTGGGTCCCAGTGCGGCGTGCACGATTTCTTCATCGATCGCTGCAAGCTCCTCGCGCGC
>DATISD010000611.1:0-2645 GCA_035469005.1 Pyrinomonadaceae bacterium
TTCATCCCGCAACTACGCCAGCCGTTTGATCGGCAGCAAGTTGATCTTCTACACGCCGCTTTACCTGAATCCATACAGCGACGATCCGTTTGCACAGTTTCCCGCGGTGCGAAAGTGGCACAAAGGCGCAACCGCCGGGGAATTTCAAAGAATCGTCGCCGCCCCGCGTGTCTATGTGCCCGAGAGCAAGCTCAATTCAAGCTATGGCCTGGCTCTGCACACCGTCACGGTGTGCGATCTGGCCAACGACGATTTCAAATGCGAGGCGACGGCAGTGCTCGGCGCGCCCGGGCGTGTGTTCTATGTTTCGCCCGATTCCGTCTATGTATGGACCACCGACTGGGCCAGTTATGGTCGGCGCAGCGGCCAGCGTTCGATGCTCTATCGCATGCCGCTTGATGGATCGAGCCCGAGTGCCATTGGTGTTTCCGGTAGTCCGGTCGATCAGTTCTCGTTCCTCGAGAGCGAAGACAAACATTTGAACGTGCTGGTGCGGGCAGACGGTTCCGGCGATGGCATGTGGGCCGCAGAAGTCGCCGCGGGTGATGTCGCGATGATGCGTGTGCCCCTTTCGCTCTTCAACGACGGCAGCGACAGCGCTTCGTCCTGGGCTTATCATCCGCTGCCGAAGCCTGCCGGCTACACTTTCCAAAATCGATTCGTCGGTGAATATCTGCTTTACGGAACCGGAAGCGGCTGGGGCGCACCGCAGAACAAAAATCAGGCAAGCCTCTACGCCGTGCGCTGGACCGATGGCGACACGAGTGAACTAACGGTGAATCATGGCGTCGATCGCATCGAAGCGCTCGGCTCTGACGCAATTGTCGTCGGCACGAATGGAAAAGATTTACATTTTACGGCAATTCGTTTGGGCAAGTCGCCGGAAGTTGCAGACGAATACATTCGCAAAGATGCGTCGCAGGGCGAACTCCGTAGCCAGGGTTTTTTCTACAAGCCTGACGGAGCAGATTCGGGCGTGCTTGGTCTGCCGATTAGCGTTGCCGGCCGTCCCGGCTATCGCCACTTGTTTGAAGCTTCGGCGGCAATTCTCTTCCTTCGCAACCAGTCTTTGCACTTTGAAGAACTGGGCGAGCTTAACGCGCAATCCGAAAAGGCGGTCGATGATGCCTGTCGTGCGTCCTGCGTTGATTGGTATGGAAATTCGCGACCTATCTTTGTGCGCGGCCGAGTGCTGGCGCTGCTGGGTTACGAAATCGTCGAAGGCAACTTCAGAAACGGCCGGATGCAGGAAATGCGTCGCATCAATTACGCGCCGCAGCGGGCGGTGGCGACGAGAGATTAAGCGTGGCAGTGGCACAGACTTCAGTCCGTGATCACTGTGGATAATCACAGACAAAAGTCTGTGCCACATTTCAATTATGGCCAGCTCGTTAATCGGGCTGGCCTTTTTTTGTTTTCCGGACGTTCTCAAATCTTTATGGATTAAGCAACTGGGAGTAGTATTGGCGGCGAAAGACAGCAAATTACCTAACCGCGAGCGGTAGCGAGCGGGATCAAGAAGTACCTGATTCATCCAGACAGTTTTTCCCCTGACGCATCCGGCGAGGACGTTGCGTTGTGATCCCGCTCGCTACCGCTCGCGGTTCTGTAACCTTTCCAGGTCCGATGAAAATGATCGAGCAAACCCGATGGCTTAAGCGGCAATTCTCATTCGAACTGCCGCTGGGAATGTATCCAAACGTCCTCGAGCGCGTGCGCGGGACTCCGGCGCGGCTTGAAGACCTGACGCGCGGTTTATCGTCAGAGGTGCTCACGCGGCGTGACGGCGACAAGTGGTCGATTCAGGAACACGCGGGCCACCTGCTGGATCTTGAAGACCTGGGGATGAAACGGCTTGATGATTTCGAGGCCGGCCGCGACCGACTCATTGCCGCTGACATGGCCAATCGCAAAACCTACGAGTCGAATCACAACGCTAACACGATTGAAAATATTCTCGCCGATTTTCGCAAAGAAAGAATGGACTTCGTCCGGCGTCTTGATTCTTATGATGAAGACTTAGTGCAAAGGGCCGCGTTGCATCCGCGACTGCAGATGAAAATTCGAGTCATCGATTTAGTTTTCTTCATCGCCGAGCACGACGATCATCATCTCGCGCGGATTTCGGAATTGAAGAGATTGTTTGCAGAGTCCGAGCGAACTAAACCTTGAACTCTTAAACTAAGGCACTCGCACCCCGGCTAGCTTTTATGAAGATGCCCCCTTGAGATAGAATCCACGCCTAATTTTACCTTTCGAAAATCCGATTAGCTGATTACATCTCCAGGGGAGATTCTTATGACGAACAAACATCATTTAGCGATTGTTGGTCTCTTTGGGTTGATCGCTCTCAGCCTCTGTATTTCGAGCCGGCCGGATAAGGTATCGGCACAAAACAGCTCGCACGATCCGACCTGGTGGAGCAAGTATGAATTCATTCGCGACAGCGGCGGCGACGCCAGCCCGCTGAGCACAACTTCCGTGACGGTGAGCGGCAACATTGACGTCTCGAACGAATGCGGTCCGCAAAGCGAAACCTTCATCGCCATCAACCAGAACAAGCCGAAGACTCTCGCCGCCGGATCGAATGAGATTTTCCGTTTGCCCATGCGCGGATATTACTCGACGAACGGCGGCGGAAGCTG
>DATISD010000612.1:0-5077 GCA_035469005.1 Pyrinomonadaceae bacterium
CTCAGGTAGCCGTGGCGCAGATTGATGCCGCGCTCAAAATACATATCGTCGGTCGTCATGTCGTTGGTGCCGATCAGGTCATAGATGCTCGATCCGGGACGTCGCACCGTTGCGACGACATAATCGCCGCGCTTCACCTCAGTCACGTTTGGACCGACAGCTTCAACCTGGCCAAACCCCTCATGCCCAATCACCAGAAAATCGTAGCCATCCGGCGCCTGGCCATACTCTGCCGCATTGATTTCCTTGTCGGTGCCATCAACCCCAACGCGCAGTACGCGCACCAAAACTCCGCGGCCGTTGGCAATATCGCTGACTTTCGGTGCAGGTAATTCGGTCAGGTGAACTGTGTTTGGTACTCCCGGTTTGACCGCAATTGCTCTCATATTTGCTCCCTGTGACACAGACTTCAGTCTGTGATGTTTGATAATCAAATGACGCGTGAGTTTAGTGATAAACACAGACTGAAGTCTGTGCCACTTTTCAGCTCGCTGACATCGCCATCTCTGACTGAACTCCGATGCGCGCGAGTGTTGACAACACACGCGCCGGCTCGCCGAGATCACTCCAGCCGACATCGCCAACTCTCATTACCGTGAGATCTTCGGGACGCACCGCCAAAACTTCATGAGAGAAATTACTCTCCTGAATTTTTGCATACAGTTCATGCAAAGCTTTGCGTTCAGTTACGGTTTCGAACGTCGACATAATGGTCGTGAACTGCGAGTACATTTCCGGCAAGGCTCTGCGCGTCATTTTCAGTAAAGCGTCGACCCGGCCGACCATCACAAAGCTGTTCCAAAGACAGCCGCGTTCCATTAGCGTGTGCGCCACACTTGCGTTTGGCTTTTCCCAAAACCGACTCACCCGAGTAATCGAGCGGGGCAGGCTGCCCAGAATCGATCGCTGCGGCTCGATCCATCCGTATTCAGTTTCAGGTGCGCTCGGTGTGATGCCCAGCAAGGTCACGGTGTTTGGCTGTGCCTGCACGGCGTCGAAAGCAGCGTCGACGTGCGACATGAAATCCTCATCATCGGCAAAGTAATGGTCGGAAGGAAACAAGGCGACGATCGCCTTTGAGGATTTAACTGCCACGCGCATCAGCGCATAAAGAATTGCCGGCGCGGTTCCTTTGTTCTCGGGCTGCTCAAGCAGAAGATTTGGCGGAACACCCTGAGTCAAAGACGAATAAAAGCGTCGATGCTTCTCAGTAACGACAAGCAAGGTGCGGCCCGGCAAAACTGACAGCGTTACGCGATCCCGAGTTTGCTCGAGCAGAGTGCTGCCGCCAATGACCGGAACAAATTGCTTCGGCCGATCGTCGCCGGTAATGCTGCGCGTCAACGTCTGCAGACGCGTGCCGTCGCCGCCGGCCAGGATGACTGCCCAGCGTTCGCTGCGTTTTGACGCGGCGGCGAATCTGCGAATCGATGGCTTTGGCGAAAACCGTTGCTGGGATGAAATAGCGCTCATGATCATCGGTCCTTGTCTGGATTAGCCGAACAATCATGAGTCGGATTGAAAGCGTATTCCTTACAAGCGGGCGATGATTTTTGAAGGATAGCGTCCAGAACGACGGCGATGCGGCGAGCAGCGTTTTGGGGTGCGCAGACTTGTCAGCGCTTTCAAAGCGGCGAGAAGTCGCCGCACTCCAAAATCTATTCCCCGCTCTGCTGAAGTAGCTTCGCCACCAGTCCGGTCCAGCCAGTCTGATGGCTGGCACCCACGCCTGAGCCGTCGTCGCCGTGAAAGTATTCGTGGAAAGGAACCAGATCGCGCCAATTCGGATCAGTTTGAAACCTTTCGGTCGCGCCGAATACCGGTCGCCGCTGGTTGGCATCGCGGAGAAAAATTCTTGAAAGCCGTTTTGAAATTTCGCCGGCGACTTCCCACAGCGTCAGCATTTGGCCTGAGCCCGTCGGACATTCGACCTTGAAATCTTCGCCCAGATAATGATGAAACTTCTGCAACGACTCGATCAGCAGATAGTTGAGGGGAAACCAGATCGGTCCACGCCAGTTTGAGTTGCCACCAAACAAGCCGGTGCTCGATTCGGCCGGCTCGTAGTCGACACGATGCTCTGTGCCATTCACCTGGAGCACATACGGATGTTCTTTGTGAAAACACGAAATCGCGCGGATACCGTAAGGCGAAAGAAACTCTTTCTCATCGAGCATGTACCGCAGCACACTGCGGAGTTGCTCCTGGCTGACGATTGAGAGCAAACGCCGCTCGGCATTACCCGGCGTGCGCATGCAGGCGACGTTCCGGATTAAGTCAGGACGATTGCCAATGAACCATTCCATCCGTCGTTTGAAGTCCGGCAAGTGTTCGAGCAGCTCCGGCTCCAGAGTTTCAACCGCAAACAGCGGAATCAAACCGACCATCGATCGAACTTTCATCGGATAGGGTTTACCTTCGGGCAGATGCAGCACGTCGTAAAAAAACCCGTCCTCCTCGTCCCACAATCTGATCTCATCATCGCCGCGGTTATTCATCGCGTGCGCGATGTACAGGAAGTGTTCCCAGAACTTACTCGCCACGTCCTCATAAGATGGATCTTCTTTGGCCAGTTCCATCGCGATTGCCAGAAGGTTAAGCGCGTACATGGCCATCCAGCTCGTGCCGTCTGATTGCGCGATGTGCCCGCCGGTCGGCAATGGTGCGCTGCGATCGAACACGCCGATATTATCCAATCCGAGGAAACCGCCCTGGAAGATGTTCATGCCGTCAGCGTCTTTGCGATTGACCCACCAGGTGAAATTCAGGAGCAGCTTCTGAAAAACTCGCTTCAGGAAAACTGTGTCACCAACCCCGCGCCGCTTCTTCTCAATCTTGTAAACGCGCCAGGTGGCCCACGCATGCACCGGCGGATTAACGTCGCCGAAGGCCCACTCGTAAGCCGGCAGTTGCCCGTTGGGATGCATGTACCATTCACGCAGCATCAACAGGAGTTGCTCTTTGGCGAACTCCGAATCAACCAGTGCCAGGGGTACACAATGAAAAGCGAGATCCCATGCGGCGTACCACGGATACTCCCATTTGTCCGGCATCGAGATTACATCGGCGTTGTAGAGATGTTTCCATTCACGATTGCGACCTTGCGTGCGCTCTGCGGGAGGCTTTGGCGTGCCAGGGTCGCCAACCAGCCATTGCTCGATGACGTAATGATAGAACTGCTTGGACCAGAGCAAACCGCCCAGCGATTGACGCATAACCGTCCGCGCGTCGGGCGAAAGATGCCGGGGAATTACGGTTTCATAGAATTCGTTGGCTTCGTGAATTCGATCAGCAAAGATCTCATCGAAGTCCTTGCTGAGAAAATCGGCGGGCGGTAGCCCGCCTCTAAGCGATTTATCAGTCAGGCGCAAACGGATCGTCGCCGTCTCACCGGGCGCGATTGTCAGTTTACAGTTAGCCGCGGCCTTCGTTCCCACCTGCTCCGGATTTACTGCCTGTTGATTGCCATGAACGATGTAATCGTTTATGCCATCCTTCACGAAGTGCGAACCGTTCGTGAAGTTGAAAAGACGCTGCGTGTTCGTATCGTTCTCAGTAAAGAGCAGCTCTGCTGAGTCGTGGCAATACAGCCAGCGCTTCCCAAAACTGCCGGCTTCCAGTTCGATCACACCGTTGCGAATTTTGCGCAGACTTGGTTTCGCGGTGCCGTTCTGGTTCCATGACCAGGTATTTCTAAACCAGATCGTCGGAAGAAGATTTAGCGAGGCCGCTTCCGGCCCGTGATTTGTCGCAGAGATCTTGATCAGAATATCCTCGACATCCGCCTTGGCATATTCAACCACCACATCGAAGTAACGATCTTCATTGAAAATACCTGTGTCGATCAGCTCGAACTCGGAGGCGAGTTTCCCGCGATGGCGATTCTCTTCAACTAACTGCCCGTATGGAAATTCGGCCTGCGGATACTTGTACAAATACTTCATGTACGAGTGCGTCGGCGTCGAATCAAGATAGAAGTAATATTCCTTAACGTCTTCGCCGTGATTCCCTTCACTGCCGGTCAGGCCAAAGATGCGTTCCTTCAAAATCGGGTCGCGGCCGTTCCATAGCGCGAGCGCAAAACAAATTTTTTGATGACGGTCACAGATGCCCGCCAGGCCGTCTTCATTCCAGCGATAAGCGCGCGACCGTGCGTGATCGTGTGGGAAATAGTCCCACGCCGTGCCATACGGGCTATAGTCTTCACGCACGGTTCCCCACGCGCGCTCGCTGAGATATGGACCCCAGCGTTTCCAATGCCTGGTGCGCTGGCGCGCTTCTTCCAGCCGTTGCTCTTCGGCAGATACGTGCTTTGATGTTTCATGATCTGATTTCTTCAGACTCATAACGGCACATTCTCTCGCCCGTACCGCAGCACCTTGCTCATCCAGATCAACTCGCCAAGAAATTTGTCGATCCGCTTGACGTGCGTCGGCTCGTCCAGAATTTTACCGCCCGCATCGAATAACTTCTGCGCGCCGGAGAAGTTGCCGTCCCAGAAGATTGTGACCAGGCCAAGCTCTCTCAACACCGGCAGCAACGCCTCGATCACACGGGTGCCGCCGAAACCACCGGCTGAAACTCCGCAAACGCCGACGGCTTTGTGTATGTATTCTTTCAAATTTGAATCGAGCACATGCTTAAGCATGCCGGGATAGCCGTGGTTGTATTCGGGTGTAACGATCACGAAGCCGTCCGCACGCTCGCAGGTCTCGGAGAATTTCGCATCCTTGATCTGTTCGCCGGCATCGTCAACTGGAAAGTTGAGATCGCGAATATCGATTAATTCAGTTTCGACGCCTTCGCGCTTCTGCACTTCGCCGAAGACGAATTTTGCAACGTTCTCACTGGCGCGACCTTTGCGCACCGTGCCGAGAATTACCGGAATGAAAAGTGGTCGAGTGTTCATAGGTTTGGAGTGCGGCGGCTTGACGCCGCTCTGGTTCGGCCAACATTAAGATAAACAGTTTTGATTGCTGCACGCGAATGGAAAGCGGCGCCAGGCCGCCGCACTCCAAAATCATTTCTCAACCAGCGCCACCACATGCCCGTCGGGATCGCGCGCGAGCAAGCCTTT
>DATISD010000613.1:0-1652 GCA_035469005.1 Pyrinomonadaceae bacterium
GATGCGATCAAACGCGATCTCGATCGAGACTCGCCGGAATCCGGATCGCTGGACGATCAGCCGGAGGAAAAAGCTGGCGAAGAAGACTCTTGATTCGGTAGGGTTTACCTTTGAAGCGGTCATCAGGAATAACCCCTGTCCTGCCTTAAGCCGCGTAGCGGCGAAATATCTATAGCACGCCCTCGCGTTCACTCTTCCTTTCAACAAACAGCTATACCTTTTCTCTACAAATATTTCGTGCCTACGGCACTCTTTCAGGGAATATTCTCACTGCGGTTACTCCTGGCCTTCCCAGACCGGGTCTGAGAAAACCTTCTTGAGCAAATCCAGACTTGGGCTAAACTTATACCATGACCGAAGAGCAGCGCCTGTTTGTTGCCGACGCCCAGGAGATCGTCGAGCGCCTTTATCGCGATCTCGAGGAACTTCGGGTGGCGCGGTCGGAAGGGCGGAAGCGACGCGAACTGGCGGCGCAAATCTTTCGCCGGATGCACACCTTGAAGGGGTCTGGCGCCTCCCTTGGCTTTAATCAGGTCGGCCAAATCGCGCATGAATTCGAAGCCGTGCTCGATGGCACCCGGCTGGGGCGAATTGAACTCACTGATACGGTGCTTAATACGTTTGAAGATGCGCTCGACGCCATCGCGAGCGGCTTGCTGGCGCCGCCTGCAGGAAAAATCGAAGCCGCTTTTGCGCCGGTAGTCCAACGGTTGAACGAACTGGCATCGGCCGGCAAGACTCCGCCCGCTATCTCAGACGAGCTGCGCGCGGCCTTGCCGCCCGACATTGCGCGCTCCCTCAGCGAATACGACGTGCACCATACCCGCGAGGCAATCCGCGAAGGAGCAAAGCTCTTTGTGGTCGCCGCGGGGTTTGATATTGAAACCTTCGATCGAGGTTTCCGCGAACTCACGAAGTTGCTCGGGCAGAGTGGTGAGGTGATTGCCACTGTTCCTGGCGAACCTGCTACCGCCGAAGAAATCAACTTTCGCCTGCTTTATGCCGCCGAGCTGGTGACCGGCGAAACCTTGCGACAGGCTGCGTCGCTCGGCCGCATCGCGTGTGATGAAATCGAAATCGCCTACGCAACCTCTGAAGCTACGGCTTCGACTAATAATACTGAGGAAAAGGCAAAGCCAAAGGGCACCCTGGCAGAGACTTCAGTGCGCGTTGAAATGAAGCAACTGAATGAATTGATTTCGACGGCCGGCGAATTATATCGACAAACGACAAACGCCCTGACGACGCTGGGCACGACCTCGAAAGCAGAAGCCGTCGAGGCGGCCGACAAGAACCTGCGCGGCCGATTCGTCGAACTTGAAGAGCGTTTGATAAAGCTGCGGCTCGTGCCAATCGCAGAACTGCTCGAACGGGCTGCATCTCGTGCCGGGCGGATGGCTGCGCGGCAGTTGGGCAAAGAAGTTGAATTCGAGATTGTGGGCGGCGATGTCGGGATCGAAAAATCATTGGCCGATATCCTGGCGGATCCTCTTTTGCATCTGGTGAGAAATGCGATCGCTCACGGCATCGAAGATGCTCACCAGCGTAAGACCGCGGGGAAGAAACCAGTGGGACGCGTCAGGCTGGCCGCGGCGAATCATTCCGGCCGCATTCATATCGTCGTGACCGATGACGGCCGTGGCATTGATATC
>DATISD010000614.1:0-2236 GCA_035469005.1 Pyrinomonadaceae bacterium
AATCAGTCCAGCGGAGGAACAGGTGGCAGCGGCAGCTTTTTACGATCTGGAAGGAACCCTGGTAAGCACCAACCTGGTCCATACGCTGGGCTTCTATGCTCGTAATCAGCCGAACCTCTTTCGCAGCTTTACGAAGAGCACCACGACCCTCTTGAGCGTTCCCCTTTTTGCCGTCAGCGACCAGTATAGCCGAAAAGTCTTCAACGACCTGTTTTTCAAACGATACAAGGGAGAGACCGAAGATCGGATGCGGTTCTTCGCCAACGAGTTGTTTGAAAAGATTCTGAAGCCGGCAGTGTTTCCTGGCGCGTTCGAGCTGATTGAAAAATCTCGCAGCCTCGGTCTTCGTCAGGTGGTGGTGACCGGCGCGCTCGACGTTTCCGTCAAGCCCCTGATGGAGCATTTGGGAATCACAGATTACGTCGCTAATCGTCTCGAGTTTGTAAAGGGTGTAGCGACCGGGCGTCTTCTGCCTCCGGTATTGGCGTCGGCCACGAAGGCTTCATGGATTCGAACCTTTGCCGAGCGTGAAGGAATCAACCTGAGCGACTCGTTCGCGTATTCCGACAGCATGAGCGATCTCCCGATGCTTTCGATCGTGGGGCACCCGGCAGCGGTGAATCCCGATCTTCGTTTGCGGCAGACTGCATTACATCACGATTGGCCGATCTTGAATTTGAAATGAGTTTCAAGTTTCAGGTTCCAGGTTTCAGGTTATTGGCCTGACGGAACTTGGAACTTGGAACCTGGAACTTGAAACCGCATCATGGCTCTCCAACTCAGACGCAAAACACACGAATCGATTATCTACATCGACAGCGATAGCGCGCCGCGGGTGATTCCTTCCGGCGAAGACTTTATTCTCGAAGATCTGCCTGTCGGTACGCGGGTGCTCTATCCAAATCCGCCGCTCAAGGGTTTGCCGAATCGCGAAGCCGCAATTCGCTATGCGCTGAATCACCCGCTGGACTGTGATCCGCTCTTTGCGCAACTCGAGCCAGGCATGAAAGTAACGATCGCGGTCGACGACATCAGCTTGCCGCTTCCGCCGATGGCCACGCCGGATATTCGCCAGACGGTGTTGGAAATTGTGCTCGACATGCTGGCCGGTCACGGTGTCGACGACGTGCACATCATCATCGCCAATTCCCTGCACCGCAAAATGACGCCGTGGGAAATGAAGCGGATGGTCGGACAAAAGATTTACGACGAATACTACCCTGACCGGTACTACAACCATGACGCCGAGTGGAAAGACGGTTTGATTAGGTTGGGCGAGACGCGGCACAAGGAGCCTTTGTTTCTGAATCGGCGCGCTGCGGAAAGCGACCTCTTGATTTACAGCAACATCAACTTTGTCCCGATGGATGGCGGGCATAAGTCGGTGGCCGTCGGCCTTTGTGATTACGAATCTCTGCGCGCGCATCACGAGCCGCAAACAATTCGCGACTCAGACAGCTACATGGATCCGGCGCGCTCAGAGCTCGCCAACAAATGTACGCGGCTGGGAAAGATTGTCGATAAGGAAATGAACGTCTTTCACATCGAAACGGCAATCAATAATCGGATGTACGGCAGCGACATGGACTTCCTGCTGAAGAACGAAGATGACTTCACCGCGTTCGATCGCATGAAGTTCGAAGCCATGCGCTACACGATGAGCAAACTGCCGCGGCCGGCGCGGCGAAAACTGCTTCATTCGCGGCCGGCCCAATACGAGATGACCGCATGCTATGCGGGTAAGACTGAACCGGTTCATGCCAAGATCGTTGAGAAAGGGTTCCAGCAATACGCAATTCCGATCCGCGGGCAGTGCGACATCCTGATTACAGGCATTCCGGACATCTCGCCGTACAACGTTTATTCGATTTTAAATCCGCTGCTGGTTCAGGTGATGGGCCTCGGCTATCACTTCAATTTTTATCGCAACAAGCCTTTGCTCAGGAAAGGCGGGGTGCTAATCATTCATCACCCCTGTTACGACCAATTCGATCACAATTTTCACCCAAGCTACATCGAATTCTTTAATCGGCTATTGCCAGAATCGCGCGATGCTTTTTATCTGCGCGACAAATACGAGCGGGAATTTGCCAACAATCCGAGTTACGTCGAGATGTACCGGCGCGGCAACGCTTATCACGGTGCGCATCCGTTTTTTATGTGGTATTGGGGCGAGAACGGACGGCAGCACGTGGGCAGGGTGATCGCCGCGGGAGCTGAGAACGCGCATGTGCCC
>DATISD010000615.1:0-2057 GCA_035469005.1 Pyrinomonadaceae bacterium
GGCGCAGCCCCGAATTCATTAGGAAGCTGGACGGAAGCGCAGAGCGCTTCCGCACATCAGGCGGCATAGCCGTATCAGCCAGCGCGGAGGGCGCAACCCTGACAGGGTTGCGCTGAACGTCCTACATGTCACCCAACGTAGCCTTCGGCAACGTTGGTCTGGAGGCCGAAACCGCTTTGCGGTTTGAACTGAATGTGGCAACGCGCGATGGTTTTCGCTGCACTCCAACTCTGGGCTCCGTTTCTTTACCTTAGCGGTCGGCTTGCGACTCGAGACTCAAACAAACTAAACGAAGATGACAACATCCACTTACGAAAAACTACAACAACTGGCAGAAGATTTCTGGGCGTGGCGCGTTGAGAATCAGCCCGTGTCCAGCGATGACATTCCCCGCATAGAACGACCTGCCGAATGGGCCCCGGACTGGTCACAAAAAGCGTTTGCGCGCAGGCGTGAAGAACTGGCTCATTTCACCGCGCGACATAACGAGATCGATGCGCGATCGTGGCCGGTGCCGCAGCAGGTTGATTACCGCTTGATTGGATCGGCGATCGCGCGAGTGCATTGGGAGTTGAATGTCACCTGCGGACAGGAACGTAATCCCGGATTCTATGTCGACCAGACTTTGGGATTGCTGTTTCTGTCGCTACTGAAGCCGCCGCCAATTACCAAGGCGCGGAGTCGCACCATCATCCAGGTCCTTCAGAGTTTCAGCGGAACAGTTCAGAACGCGAAGGAGAATCTCGCCGGCAACGCCATCAGACCATTCGCGCTCGCGGCGCTTGAGAAGCTGGTCGCAGTGAGGTCTCGGCTGACCAAAATCGGCACCGAACTTGGTCCGTTGCTATCAGGCATCAGCCCACAGGAATTTAACCAATCGGTCACAGATGCGATTACCGCGCTCGAATCGCTGCACGATTGGTTAAATGCTCAGCTAGCCACGATGTCGGAGGAAACGGCGATTGGCCGTGATGCTTACGTCTACTTCCTCAGGCACGTGGCCCTCATGCCTTTCACCCCTGAGCAGTTGCTGGTGATGGGCGCGCATGAATGGGAACGCTCGGTCGCGTTTGAAACCTTTGAACAAACTCGCAACCAGGGCCTGCCCGACCTGCCTCTGTTTCCCGATCAGGCGGCGCAGATGGCGCAGGAAATAATCGAAGAAGAAAGAGCCCGTGACTTTCTGGAGGCGAAGAATATTCTGACCGTCCCCGGTTGGATGAAACACTATCGCAACCTTCCCCTGCCAACTTACCTCGAGCCACTGTCGTTTATGGGTGTCGCGGACGACCTGACTTCCGACAAGAGATTGGATGAGGATGGCATTAGCTACATCAAACCGCCGTCTCCCGATCTGGATTATTTTTCGTTGTCGATTGCGAAGGACCCAAGACCTTTGATTGTGCACGAGGGTGTCCCCGGCCATTACCTTCAAATGGCGCTGGCCTGGGCACACGAAAACAAGATTCGCCGGCGATATTACGATTCAGGCGCGAATGAAGGCATCGGCTTTTATGCCGAGGAGTCGATGCTACAGTTTGGCTTCTTCGACGACAAACCCAGGCTGCGCGAGATCATGTACAACTTCATGCGCCTTCGGGCCCTGCGCGTGGAAGTGGATGTGAAGCTGGCCATTGGAGAATTCACGATCGATCAGGCTGCTGACTATCTGGAGAAGATCGTGCCCGTCGATCGCGCCACAGCCCGGCAAGAGGCCGTCTTTTTCGCTTCCTCCCCAGGCCAGGCGATCACCTATCAGATTGGCAAACTGCAAATCATTAAGTTCCTGGCCGACGCCCGCGTGCAGCAAGGAAGCAGGTTCGAACTGCGAGCTTTCCATGACTACTTGTGGAAGAACGGCAATACGCCAATCGCGTTGTTGCGTTGGGAGTATCTGGGATTGAGTGACGAGATTGACTTGCTTTAACCAGTGGGTCGCAGGTCGCCCACTTCTCGAGGTCCCTCTTAATTTTCTCCGAACGCGCCGGCTTTCCACTTTCGGCGACGTAACTCACTCCGAACCACTGCAGTCATTATCTTCATCGTCGTCAATCATC
>DATISD010000616.1:0-3390 GCA_035469005.1 Pyrinomonadaceae bacterium
CGATGGACGCGAAGACTCGCTCGGTCGCGTCTTCACGCGCGCCGCCAGACCAGCGTCGCCCAATGTAGTTCCGATTCCCAGCCCTGATGGCGATGACGAGGGTCGACGCCCGGTTGGCGTCAAAGTCGATGGTGAAATCAAACGCGGCTTTCCGACGCCGAGCGGCAAGCTCGAATTCTTTTCCAGGACGCTTGCCGATTGGGGTTGGAGCGAATACGCAATTCCGACTTATATTAAGAGCCACGTTCATCCGGACAATCTCGCACCGGATCAGACGATTCTGATTTCAACCTTCCGTCTGCCAATTCAGATTCACACGCGCAGCGCGAACGCAAAATGGCTGAATGAAATCGCGCACACGAATCCGCTTTGGCTGCATACCAGTCACGCATCAAGGCTCGGCGTGCGCACCGGCGATCTCGTTCGCGTCGAAACTGAGATTGGTTACTTCGTGGTGCGGGCCTGGGTGACTGAAGGAATCAAGCCGGGAATTGTCGCCTGCAGTCATCACATGGGCCGCTGGAAAGTTCATGAGAACGGCCAGAAGCAACTGATGGCCACGGTAAGACTGGAACATGAAAATGATCGTTGGGGTTTGAAACGCGAAAGGGGCGCCGGACCTTACGAATCAAGCGACAAAGACACTCTGCGGATCTGGTGGAACGATGTCGGCGTCCATCAGAATCTGACATTTCCGGTTCATCCAGATCCGATTTCGGGAATGCACTGCTGGCATCAGGCTGTGCGCGTGCGGAAAGCTGATCCCTCGGACACGTACGGGGACATTCATGTCGATACCGCGAAGTCGCACGAGGTTTACAAAAAGTGGCTGGACCAGACACGGCCAGCCCACAGATACTCACCAAACGGCGAGCGCCGGCCTTACTGGATGCTGCGGCCGCTCAAACCAGCGCGAGAGTTTTATAAGTTGCCGACGAAGTAAGCGCGGAAACAATTGGCTTCGTTACCTAAACCGCGAAGCGGTTTCGACCTCCAGCCCAACGTTGCCGAAGGCTACGTTGGGTCGCCTGGTGTTTATCAACCGCGCAACCCTGTCAGGGTTGCGCTCGTCGTTTTACCGATTCCCAGCGTAGCCGCGAGGCGCGGCAACGCTGGGCTCTGTTACGTAACCACTTCGTGGTTAATTCTTCTGAACCAACAGATCGCACGCCTCAAGAACACCTGTACCTTATGAAGAAACTTCTGACATTTGGCCTGCTGACGACCTTAGCGCTCAACGTATGCTTCTTCTCTCAAACTACCCGCGGGCAGGAACAGGCTGCGAACAGTTCTAATTCAAACAATGCTCAGAATCAGTCACCTGCTCTCGAACTCTGGCGCCAGGTTGAGATAATTCGCACCGCGCACGGCGTTCCTCATATTCGCGCTGAGAATCTGCGTGCGGCCGGATACGCTCTGGCCTGGCTGCAATATGAAGATTATGGTTCGCGCACCGCCATCAATGTTTTGGAGGCCAGAGGTCAGCTGGCCCAGCTCAATGGTCTACGCGATAACATCGAGTCAGATTTTCTGGCGCTGCCGTTGCGCAACCGCGTGATTCAAACTTATCACCTGCTCGATCAGGACACGCGAGATGTTTACGATGGTTTTGCTGCCGGATTGAATCGTTATATCGAATTGCACAGGGACGAGTTTCCGCCTCATATGCCGAAGGATTTCAGTGGTTATGACGTCGCGGCGATCGACGCGGGCGGTCCGTCAATCAGAAAGGCAAGGGCATTTCTCGCCAAGATTAATCCTGCGCCCAGTCCGACGCCTTCGCCATCAGCAAATCCAACCAGTAACGAAGGCGCGGAGGCGAATGCTGACGACGGCTCAAATGCGTGGGCGTTTGCGCCCAGCCGAACCAAATCAGGCAAAGCGATTCTGCTGCGTAATCCGCATCTGGCCTGGACCGCAGGTTACTACGAAGCGCATCTGACGGTGCCCGGCGTCGTCGATTTTTATGGCGATTTTAGGATTGGCGGGCCGTTCATCGTAGTCGGCGGTTTCAATCGCTACCTCGGTTGGTCGACCACGAACAACAGTCAGGATCTCGCTGAGATTTACGCACTCGATGTTGATCCGAAGACGACGGACCAGTATCTATTCGACGGCGCATCACTTCCGCTCACGCGCGAACTTCGGACCGTAACGTTTCGCAATGGCGATGGTCTTTCAACCGAGACGCGTGAGTTTTGGTCGACGCCACTGGGTCCGGTGATCTATCGGGCGAACGGAAAGATATATATCGTCAAGACCGGCGGAGACGGAGAGCTTCGTGCCGGCGAACAGTTCCTGCGCATGATGCGAGCTGCTTCGCTGGCCGAGTGGAAAGAGGCGATGAAGATCCGGGGTCGCGTGACTTCTAACTTTACCTATGCCGATCGTGCGGGAAACATTTACTTTATTTGGAATGCGTCACTGCCGTTATTGCCGCACCCAACTGCCGGCGACGCGATCGCCACGCCGGCGCATACGATGCGCGATGTCTGGACCCGCTATGTTCCGTTCGAATCGTTGCCGCAGTTGCTCAATCCCCGCGGTGGGTACATTCACAATGAAAATGATTCGCCTCATTTCACAAACATGCGTGGTCCCCTCGACCTGAACAACGCCTACCCAAATTTCGAGAAGCCCGAACTCTCTTTGCGCAGCCAATTGGCGATCGAGCTTATCGGTGGCGATAACAAGTTGAGTCTCGATGACGTAGTACGGCTGAAGCACAGCTATCGCATGTTGCTAGCCGATCGTGTGAAACCTGATCTCATCGCCGCGGTTAAGTCGAAAAGCCCAACCGCCGACGCAGCGGCGGCGGTTGCGCTGTTGGAGCGTTGGGACAATACGGCTGCGCCCGAGAGCAAGGGCGCGGCGCTTTTCGAACTGTGGTGGGCACATTACTCAGGCCTACGTCCACCTGACCGCACGGTTCTGCCGGATGAAAAGCGGTTCGCGAAAGTGTGGACTGCCTCCGATCCTCTAAACACTCCACGCGGCCTGGCCGACCCGGCGCGTGCAGTCGAATCATTCACCTGGGCAGTAGCTGAGACGGCGCGCCGGTATGGAAGCTGGGACGTGGCCTGGGGAGATATCCATCGCGTGCGCCGCGGCGCCGTTGACGTGCCGGTTGGCGGCTGCGCCTCCTCGTTGGGATGTTTCCGCGCTCTGGCTTTTACGCGAGACCCGGACGGAAAGCTCTCCGCCAGCGCCGGTGACGGCTGGATCCTTGCGGTAGAGTTTGGCGACGTACCGCGCGCGGTCTCGGTGCTGGCTTACGGAGAGAGTTCCCGCCCCGAGTCACCATGGTTCGCCGACCAGGCCGAAATGTTTGCGAAGGGTCAACTTAAGAAGGTTGCGTTCACGGCGGCCGACGTTGAGGCGCAAGCAGTC
>DATISD010000617.1:0-5902 GCA_035469005.1 Pyrinomonadaceae bacterium
CGTGCTTCTCGGGTACGCACGCCTCCGGCGTGCTCTCTTCCTAAACCGCACGCCGGAGGCGTGCGAACCGGGCTACTCCACAACATCCGACACGGTCCCCGCGCCTACCGTGCGGCCGCCTTCACGAATCGCGAAGCGCAAACCCTTCTCCATCGCAATCGGCGCGATCAATTCAATCTCCATCTGCACGTTGTCGCCAGGCATCACCATCTCCACTCCCTGCGGCAGGTGCGCCACACCCGTCACGTCCGTGGTCCGGAAATAGAACTGCGGCCGGTACCCGGTGAAGAACGGCGTGTGTCGCCCACCTTCTTCCTTCGTCAAAACGTAGGCTTCCGCCTTGAACTTCGTGTGCGGCGTAATCGAGCCAGGCTTCGATACCACCTGCCCACGCTCAATGTCTTTGCGGTCCACTCCTCTGAGCAGTAACCCGACGTTGTCCCCCGCCACCCCTTCATCCAACAGCTTGCGGAACATCTCCACGCCCGTCACGACGGTCTTCAGCGTTGGCCTGATACCTACAACTTCCACCGCCTCGTTGACTTTCACCTTGCCGCGCTCAACTCTTCCCGTGGCCACCGTGCCGCGGCCCTGAATCGTGAAGATGTCTTCCACCGGCATCAAAAACGGCTTCTCAATGTCACGCGCCGGTGTCGGAATGTAGCTGTCCACCGCATCCATCAACTCCAAAACCTGCTTCTCGCCCTCCGCGTCACCTTCCAGCGCTTTCAAGGCCGAAACCTTAATCACCGGAATGTCGTCGCCCGGAAACTCGTATTGCGAAAGCAGCTCCCGAACTTCCAATTCCACCAGCTCGAGCAATTCCGGATCATCCACCGCATCGACTTTATTCAAAGCCACCACCATGGCCGGCACGCCTACCTGCCGAGCCAAAAGGATGTGCTCGCGCGTCTGGGGCATCGGACCATCGGTCGCGGCCACTACCAGAATGGCCCCATCCATCTGCGCCGCCCCCGTAATCATGTTCTTCACATAGTCGGCGTGACCCGGACAGTCCACATGCGCGTAGTGACGCTTGGCCGTCTCGTACTCCACGTGCGCCGTGGCGATGGTGATCCCTCTGGCTTTCTCTTCCGGCGCTTTGTCAATCTGATCGAAAGCCACAAACTGCACTTTCGGATTGTTCTTCGCCAAAACCTTGGTGATGGCCGCCGTCAAAGTCGTCTTGCCGTGGTCCACGTGCCCGATCGTCCCAATGTTCACGTGCGGCTTACTGCGATCAAATTTCTCTTTGCTCATTGTTGTCTCTCGTCCTCACAAGAAACGGCGGGCAATCGCCCGCCTATAAACAGATCATCATTTACTTGCCACGCCCTGAACCTTCGCAATCACTTCTTCAGCGACGTTCTTGGGCGCCTGATCGTAACGCTCAAAGTGCATCGTTGAAGTTGCGCGCCCCTGAGTCGCCGAGCGCAGGTCGGTCGTATAACCAAACATTTCCGACAGTGGCACGTAGGCAGTAATCACCTGCGCCCCACCCGGACGCGGCTCCATTTTTTCGATCTGGCCGCGGCGGCGATTCAAATCGCCGTTGACCGCGCCCATGTAGTCTTCAGGTGTCACAACTTCCACGCGCATGATCGGCTCGAGCAAAACCGGCTTCGCTTTCTTCAAGGCATCCTGGAAAGCGAGTGAGCCCGCAATATGGAAAGAACGCTCATCGGAGTCAACTTCGTGGAAACCGCCATCAACCAGACGCACTTTGATATCGACCATGTCATAGCCGGCGAGGTAGCCGCGCTCCATCGCGTCATGAATACCCTGCTCAGTCGGTTTGATAAATTCTCGCGGAATCGCACCACCGGTGATTTCATTCTCGAACACAAAGCCTTCGCCAGGCGCCGGTTCAATTTCCAATTCAACGTGCGCGTACTGACCGCGTCCACCAGTCTGCTTCTTGAAAACCTCTTTACCCGAAGCGGCTTGCGTGATCGTCTCGCGATAAGCAACCTGCGGCTTGCCGACATTGGCTTCGACACCGAACTCGCGCTTCATGCGATCGACGATAATTTCAAGATGCAACTCGCCCATGCCGGCAATAATCGTCTGGCCGGTTTCATGGTCGGTCGAAACGTTGAAAGAAGGATCCTCCTGGGCGAGACGTCCGAGTGCAACGCCGAGCTTGTCCTGATCGGCGCGGGTCTTGGGCTCGACCGCGACGCGAATCACGGGTGCCGGAAACTCAATCGCCTCAAGAATGATCGGCTTGTTTTCGTCGCAAATCGTATCGCCGGTGGTAACTTGCTTCATGCCGCCGATGGCAATGATTTCGCCGGCGCTCGCCTGCTCGATGTCTTCCCGCTTGTTTGCATGCATACGCATCAAGCGACCCACGCGCTCGCGCGAATCCTTCGCCGAGTTGTAAGCATAAGAACCGGATTTGAGTGTGCCGCTATAGATACGAACGAATGAAAGCTGGCCGAGATGCTTGTCGGCCATGATCTTAAAGACCAGCCCGCTGAAGGGCGCAGTCGCATCCGGTGGACGCGTTTCCTTATGACCGTTCTTTGAATTCACGCCTTCAACCGGCGGAATATCAAGCGGTGACGGCAGGTAATCAACTACCGCGTCAAGCAGGGTCTGCACACCTTTGTTTTTGAAGGCCGAGCCGGTAACCACAGGCACCAATCTCAATTCAATCGTGCCTTTGCGCAGCGCCTTGCGGATTTCGTCTTCAGTAATTGGCTCGGCTTCGATGTACTTATGCATTAAGTCGTCATCGACGGTGGCGACGGCTTCGACTAACTTCTCACGCGCGGCGGCGGCTTCTTCTTTCAGATCTTCCGGAATCTCAATGGTCTCGTACTCAGCGCCCTTGGACTCATCGTTCCAGATCAAGCCCTTCATCGCGATGATGTCGACAACGCCTTTAAACTGATCTTCTAATCCAATAGGAATTTGAATCGCGACTGGATTTGCGCCCAGGCGGGAAATAATCGATTCAAATGAACGCTGGAACGATGCGCCGGCGCGATCGAGCTTATTAATGAAACAAATGCGCGGGACGCGATACTTATCGGCCTGACGCCAAACAGTTTCTGATTGCGGTTCGACCCCGGCAACGCCGTCGAATACGGCCACCGCCCCGTCGAGCACGCGCAAGCTGCGCTCAACTTCCATCGTGAAATCCACGTGGCCCGGGGTGTCAATAATATTGATGCGATGATCGACGCCGTTCCGTTCCCAGAAACAAGTGGTCGCGGCGCTGGTGATGGTTATGCCGCGTTCCTGTTCCTGCTCCATCCAGTCCATGATCGCCGTGCCCTCGTGCACCTCGCCGATTTTGTGCGTGATGCCCGTGTAATAAAGGACACGTTCCGTGGTGGTGGTCTTACCGGCATCGATGTGCGCCATGATGCCGATGTTCCGGAACAGATTTAGATCTTGCCTAGCCATTGAATCTTACTGCCGTTCGCTTATCGCCGGACAAGTCCGGCATCAGGACGGCTACCACTTATAGTGCGCGAACGCCTTGTTGGCATCCGCCATACGATGCGTATCTTCTTTCTTCTTTACCGCATTGCCGCGATTGTTCGCCGCGTCCAATAATTCGGCCGCGAGACGATCAGTCATCGTCTTCTCACCTCGTCCGCGTGCGTACTGCACGATCCAGCGAATTGCCAGCGCGCCACGACGCTCCTGGTGCACTTCAACCGGAACCTGATAGGTGGATCCTCCTACGCGACGCGATTTCACTTCGACCGTTGGCCGCACGTTTTCGATCGCGCGCTTGAAGACTTTCAAAGGCTCTTCGCCGGCCTTTTCACCGACCTGTCGCAGCGCGGTATAAAAAGTGCGCTCCGCGATTGAACGTTTGCCGCCCCACATTATTCCGTTGATGAACTTCGTCACCAGCGGACTGCTGTAAACCGGATCGGGAAGAACGGCGCGCCGCTCTGCAACTCTGCGTCTTGGCATGGGTTACTTTGCGCCTCCCTTCGGTCGCTTGGCGCCATACTTTGAACGGCTCTTCTTCCGATCGCCCACGCCCACAGAATCCAGCGTGCCGCGAATCACGTGATAACGAACACCCGGCAAATCCTTGACGCGCCCCCCGCGAATCAAAACGATCGAGTGTTCCTGCAAATTGTGACCAACGCCCGGAATGTAAGTCGTCACTTCGATACCATTGGTCAGCCGCACACGCGCGACTTTTCGCAGCGCTGAGTTCGGCTTTTTGGGCGTCTGGGTGTAGACGCGAGTGCAAACACCGCGCTTTTGCGGCGAACTTTGCAGCGCCGGACTCGCAGTTTTGTATTTCACCTGCTGGCGGCCCTTACGAACTAATTGATTAATCGTCGGCATCGTTTTTTTCTTTGATTGCCCGGTTGCTATCGCTTCCGGCGCTTACTCCAACTCCCGAGCGCTGAAAGCGCAAAGAGGGCCTTGGCCTGCCTCTTTCCGGAACCTGTCCGGCAGTCAGCGCAGGCAAACTGCCCTGCTACTAATCTTGTTAAAGGGACGTTCTGATTTCGCTTTAAGGCGGGCGCGGATTTGGCTTCCCAATTAGCCGAAAATATAGCCGAAGCTTTTCTGTGGCGTCGCACGGGCGAGTGGGTTCGCTAGTTACGAACTCGCACTTAAGCGAGTTTCTACGCCACAATAATCAAACGGTTGATGCCTTCGCATCGAACCGGGCAACGCCTCCGCACCGACAGAACCAGTAATAGCGTTGCACTAGAGGAACCGGAGACCGGAGTCCGAAACGGGAAACTATAAAGGCCAACCCTGATTTGTGTCAAGCGCGGGTGGGGTATTTCCGTCAGCGCGCGAGCCACTTCACCAAATAAACCATTCCAACGACAGCGCCGCCGATTACAGCAAGCAGGGAAACAATAACCGCCGCAACCACTAATTTGAATTTGCGATAACGCTTTTCATCCGGGGGCGACAGCGAGCTCTGCGGAAAATAAGGTGGTGGTGTGTAGGTCGCCATATGCGGGTCTCCGAACGTTCCTACCTTATCACGGTTTTGCCGCCGGACGCTTCGGCGTGGGTTTCGCGCTATTCGCGTTCTTCGAAATGCTATTCGAATTTAGATTGCCGTTTGCATTAGCATTTTCCTGCTGCTTCTTAAGCATTTCTTCCGCGTGTTTCTTGCCTTCTTTGATCCGTTGCGTACCCTCTTTAGCGTTTTCGAGGGCGTCGGTTGCCCGATAGTCATTGGGGTCCAGTTCCAATGCTTTCTGAAAAGCGGCGGCAGCTTCCGGATAGTGGGCAAGTCGCGTTTCAGCCATACCTAACTGGTAAAAGGCCTCCTCGTCCTCAGGTTTTAATTTTGTTGCTTGTCGATAGGATCGGGCCGCCTCTTCATCCTGGTGTAAAAAGCTATGTGCCTCTCCGAGGTAGAAAAATGCAACCCCATCCTTTGAATCAGACTGAATTCTCTTCTTGAACAGCTCGATCGCTTTCTTGTACTCATCGTCGCTTTCGGTCTTCTTATCGAGCGCAGCGTACGACATCCCCAATCGCAGGTGAGCTTCCGCGTTGTTAGGATCCTGATTAATTGCCTGTTTAAAAGCTTCGACCGCCTGTTCGTCCTGATCGTTTTTGTAGAGTTCCTTTCCCTTTTCAATTAACGACTGGGCCTGGCGCCTGGCTTCCTCAGGGTCAGTGACGTTGGAAACTGTAGAGTTTAAGTTGGAACCGCTTTTTGGAGTTCTGCGGCAACCAGTTACGGACGCAAGAAGGAAGACGAAGGAAAGATAAACGAAGAACTTCGTTGGCAGCGTTTTGGAAAAAGGCGCAGTCATGAAACCGCACCTATCTACGCGAATTGTGAGCTTGAGTCAACTTGCGGCTGGCAATATTTCCCGAAACTAAGGGGATAAAAGCGAATGAGCGCTGCAACGTGGGCGTCGCAGCGCTCATCCATTTTCGT
>DATISD010000618.1:0-9608 GCA_035469005.1 Pyrinomonadaceae bacterium
CTGAGTAATAGTTTAATTGTTCTCATATTCAGTCCCTCTCAGGCGCTGCTGCTTTTTCTGTTTCATAGCCCAAAATCTTTCGGCGAATGCCGCTTTTAAGCACCGCTACGTTGAAATTAATTAGCAAACCGAGACGCCAGCCACCGATGCGTAGATAAGTTATTAGCTGCGCATCGTGAATGGGTGCCAATGCTTCAACCGACTTCACTTCCACGGCCACGCAGCCGGCAACCAGGATGTCTATGCGATAACCGCATCCCAAGTGAATCCCTTTATATTCAAGCGGCAATGGTTTCTCTCGTTCGAACGGAATCGATCGCAAAACGAGTTCGCGACAAAGACACTCTCGATATGACGATTCGAGCAATCCAGGGCCTAATTGCCGATGTACTTCAATCGCCGCACCTATTACCTCGCGCGTGATCTTATTTAGTTCATCGATGCTCTTCGTCATTCCTAAAGTTGTTTCGTTCGAAGGCATCCACCACAGAGGCACCGAGATCGCACAGAGACACGGTTGGACTCTGTGCCTCTGTGCGATCTCAGTGTCTCTGTGGTTAACACTCTCCAAAACTCGCTTTCAGTGAATACATCAAGCCTCGATATCCGCCGCACTCCAAAATTCACTTCTTATCCAGAATCCTCAACCGATCATTACTTGTATTCGCCTGGACGGTCGGTTGATACATTAGTCCCGCGCGCGTCGGGGCGACCTTGAATTCGCCCGGCACCTCGACCCGCATCGCGTATTGCAGCGTCGCATCGCCGTCAAAATAGTTCATGAAGATCGCCGTGCGATTGTCACGGAACTCGCGGTTGCTGTACCAATCGCTCCACTGGCCCAGCGAGTAATTGAGAGAAATACCACTCACACGCGCAACCTGTTCTGCGCCGGCCGGAATCGGGTCTTCGATCATCAGATATTGGGCGCGCGGACCAGTCAGTCGCAGACGCACCACGATCATGTCGCCTGAGCGTAACTCTCCTGTTAGCGGTTCAATCTTCCAGCTGGCTTTGCCCTCATCGTTTTCAGATACCCGCAGCCGCAGGTATTCACGCGTAATCTTCAGACCTCCTGCCGATTGTGCCGGGACGTTGTCGTCAGCCGTGAAATATTCGAGGGCTGAGGAAACATACAGCGCGCCCTTGCCGTGCTTGACGATCCTGATCTGGTTCGAGCCGACGATTTCCTCTCCCTTTTTCCAGATCGTAACGCTCTGAGCATTCGTCGCATCAGCCGCACCAACGTGTTGTCCTCCGACTTTGACGCCGTTCAAATAAATTTCAAAGGAATAGTCGGGCGACAGCTCCTTACTGACTTTTAAGTAATCAGTCAGGCCGTAGATCGCAAACGCTGTCTCTTTGGTCGAAAGCCAGTAGTAACCGTTGCGCCGGTTCTTCACCAGCCAGCGCGCGGCCTTCGGCAACAGGTCGCTGCTCGGATTGATTTGCGATAAAGCTTTCAACGAAAGCGCCGTCGCTTCGGCATCGAGATAAACATCGCGGCCGTAATCGTTGACGCGAGCGGTTTGCCAGTGCGCTTCGTACTCATCGCGCTGGGCCGCCCCTTCGATCAAGCCGGCAACTTCTTTCGCGCGTCCGTCTTTCCGCTCCTGTAAAGCAAGCGCGAGCAGCGCGCGGCCATAAGATCCAAGGTTGGTTCGTTTGCCGTAAAGCTCTTCCAGGAAGTGGCCGTCACTCTCGCCGCTTTCGGTAAAAGCGTAGATCATGTAAGCGCGCGTCTCGTCATCAATCGGGTTTCCGTTATCGTTCTTCCCGGCGCTGAGCAGCGACGATAGTTTCTGTCGCGCCTGACCGTGACGCCACCCGTCGACCTGATATCCGGCGCGGCTCGCCATCGTCAAACCATCGACGACGTAAGCGGTCATGAACGGATCGGTCTTGTCGTCTTTCCACCAACCCCAACCACCGTCATCGTGTTGATAAGCGTAGAGTCGATCCAGACCTTTCTGCACTTTCTTGTCGAGATCGTTCGACGCCCGAATCTTCGCCTGCGGCACGTCTTTGAGGGTTTGGGCCACAACCACATTCGGCAGGAAGCTCGACATGGTTTGCTCAGTACAGCCGTACGGGAAGCTGGTTAAGTAATCGAGCGCGCCGAATAAGGCGCCGGCAATCGAAGGCGAAGCTTCGATGCGCAGGCTTCTCGCCTGCACGTCCGCCCGTCCCGGCAAGTCGAGCGAAAACGTCTGTTCCGAATCATTCTGAGTAACGGCCGTTGAATTACCGGTCGTCTGCTTCAAGCCATGCGGCACGATCTCCATCGACATCTCGACCGCATCGGATTCGGTATCAGTCAGAGCTTTCGCCAGGAGCGTAAGCTTGCCCACCTGATTCGCTTGCACGCGCCAATCGACGCGCTGCTCGCCATTTGGGCGAATGGTTACTGTTTCAGATGGCGAGTCGAGCAACTGCGCGCCGTTAAGATCCAGCGAAATTTTGGTTGACTTGTCGCTCTTAAGGAAATTGTGGACCACGCCCGAGATCGTCACCGTATCTCCCTCGGTCAGAAAGCGCGGCATCTCCAAACGCATGATGACGTCCTTGCGCGCAATGGTTTTCTGCACCGCAGAGCCAACGCGCGTGTCGGCCGTTACGGCGCGCGCCGTGGCGCGCCAGGTCGTGAGATTGTCGGGCAGGTTGAAGCTGACAGTCGCTTTGCCGTCGCTTCCGGTAACCACGTCAGGCTGCCAAAACGCCGTGTCTTTGAACTCCTTGCGCACGGTAGGTTCGGCGAACGAGCTCTCGGTTTTGAAATCGGCGAGTTGATAGCTCGATTTATTCTTAGCCAGGTCCGCAGGTTTCTCGCCACCGTAGCCGGTAAACGTGTAGTGAATCGCGAGACTGGTTTGCACTTCGTTGTAGCGCCGGCCATAGAAATCGCGTTTGATGTTGCCGGCTGTCTCGCCCTGGATGCTGTAAATCGACTCGTCAACGATGCCCAGGCTGATTTCCGCATTTGCCGCCGGTGAGCCGTCGTCGTTACGCGCGAGAATTGTGTACGAAGCGGGTTCGCGAGGTTTGAACTCACTCTTGTTGGGAATGATATCGAGCTTCAGCATCTTGTCCGTGGCGGGCACAGCGATAAGCTGGCTCTGGTCGTACATGTCGCTGTCTTTCACGAATGACACGTCAAGATAAACGTTCGGCTCGTACTTGCGATCTATGGGAACGTCGATGACGATGCTCCGGCCCGACGCATCGATTTGTCTCACCGTCAGAACCTCAGACAATTCGGTAGTCACGAGCAGGTGGGCTTTATCAGCCGGCAGCATGGCGAGCACGTGCGCAGTCTCGCCCGGCTTGTAGGATTTCTTGTCGGGAACAAGCTTGATCGCCTTCTCGTCATAGTCGCGATACGAGAAATCAGACCACTCGCCCTTCTTATCAGGCGCCCAGAACGAGCCGCCGCGATTCACAATCTGCTTGCCGTTTTCAACGACCATGGCTTTGACATAGATGCTGCCCGGCGAGGGAACCGTGAAATCATAGGTCGCGTTGCCCTGGCTGTCAGTGTTTACCTCCGCAGATCCCAACTCGCGCTCGTGCAGGATGTAATCGTAGGTCGTGTACTTGTAGCCGTTGTACTCTTCCTGCTTTTCAATCTTTTCGTATTTCTGTTCGATGAACTTCAGCGTGACTTTTTCTGAAACGGGATGACCGGCGTAATCCGCAGTCTTCACGCGAATCCTGGCCGCGTCGCCCTGGTAATAGATATAGCGTTCGGGATAAGCATCAGCGACAGTCTTGCCGCGCGTGCCGATGAACGAGGCCGCGCCCTGCATCTCACGTCGCGACGCATCCGTGACTTGCGCTTCCAGACGGTATGAATAATCCCATTCTTCTTTCTCTTCGGGCGCCGGCACTTCAAACTCTACATAGGCTTCGCCTTTCGCATTGAGTTCGGCGTCTCCTTCGGTCACCAGATCGTTGCCGTAATAGCCATAGTCTTCTTCGTCGCCGCCTTCGTTTTCCGGACCGGCCGCGTCGTCGAATTCGTTTGACTCATCGCTGCCCCACCACCAGTGGTAATAGCGTTGTTTGTAAATGTAGTAATGCACGTCGGCGTTGGTGACGGGCGCGCCGAAGAAATAATTCGCGTTGATGGTGAACTTAACTTTCTCGCCGACGGCCGCAAACTCTTTCGGGCCTTTGACCGTGACTTTGAATTCCGGCTTCTTGTATTCCTGAACTTCAAAGTAGCCGCTGGACTTGGCCTCGCCGATTGCCGCGGTGATGTTGTAGCTGCCGAGCGGCGCCTCTTCGCCCAGATCGATCTCGCCGCTGAAGGTTCCGCGCGTGGAAAACGGCAAGTCCTTTTCGAAGATTTTTCCGTTGTTGGGATCCTCGATCGTGACGGTGACGGTTTTGCTTTCGAGCAATTGATAACCGTCGCGACCCCATTGCCGCAGGATACCTTTGAAATAAACTCTCTGGGCCGGACGATAGATAGGCCGATCGGTATAGATGTAGCTGGTCAGGTCTTCGCCCGTGAGCACGTCGTCTTCACCGTACTCGCCGCCGAAGTAAAGGGAGTCGACATCCGAGATGACGAAGTTGTCGCGCTCGCGCGCCATGATGAGATAAGCATTTCCTTTTTGTGATTCGGAATCGACATCTTCCGCCGGCTGTGCCGGAGTGTCAGGCAGTTTGACTTCCGTTTTGAAGATGCCGGTTTTGTCGGTCGTGCCGTTCGCGAGCGTTTGTTTCGCCTTGGTTACTTCAACCGCAACGCCTTCGTGCGGGGCTCCGGTTTTGCGATCGACGACATAGACCACCACCTGGCCGTGCCGGTTGGTCTTTTCGATCATCGTCAGATCGGTGACGATGGCGATCGTGTAGGCACGCATCCCTTCGTTAACTGCTTCGATCAAATAGACGCCGGGATCGACCTTGCCCAGCGAAATCATACGGCTGTCGTACTCGTTCTCGAGCGCCGGCAGCTTCTCGCGCCAGTCCTTCACCTTCTGATCGGGATTCAACAGAGGCACGCGGGCATAATCAGCCACGTTGAGCGGCGTGCGGGTGGCTTCGGGTTCCTTGCGAAACTTCTGGTTAAAGGTCTCCCGATGCTGCTTCAGCAGGTGCGTACGCACATAATCCTTCACGGCTGAGAAAAGAGAAATCTTTAAACGGTGCGTCCGTTCGAGCAGCGAAACGCGCGTGCCGTAGCCCTGCGAGATTTGTTCCTTCTCTTTCTCGCCCATTTCGTGCGGATCGTCGAGCTGCTTGAAGAACTTGTTGGGGTCCTTCACCCGATAGACGCGGAAATCCAGGTAGTCGATGTTCTGATAGCTGGCCCACAGTCGCGCAGATTCGTTGGGCGAATATGAGCGATTGGTCGTCAATGAAAAATATGGCTTGGTGCTCGAGACTGTCGGCGGCGGCCCGGGTTGAGGCGGTTGACCGGCGTTGCGCGCGGCGCGCGACCGAATAATGTTGAAGCCGAAGACTGAAGCAACCAGGGCAAGATAGATGATGGCAGTCGCGACATAGCGAGTTAGCCGGGGATTAGTTTCAGACACGATCGATATCCTCCAAAGAGGCGATTAAATTCTGGAATTCACTACAGAGGCACGGAGATCGCGCAGAGATTCACAGAGAAAGACTCTGTGCGCCTCCGTGTCTCTGTGGTGAAATCTCATCGAATTCAACTGAGATTGATTCACTGCAAAATCTTCAATCGATAAAAACCCAAAAAATTCTTATTGCTCTCGAGTGGCCGCCAGCGCGGGTCGGGATGACGATCGAGCACCGATAGTTCGACCTTCTTCACCGTTCCCTTGTCGATTGGTGACGAACCGGTGTGATAGACGACCCAGTCCTGGGCTCCGTTCGCAGCGACGCGAGCCGGGCCCAGAAAAATCATGACGTGGTACGGGAACTTTTGGACCCAGGGCTGATAAAAGAAAAGCAAATCGCCTGGTTGAGCTTCGCGTCGATCGCGAGTAACGAAGATGCTGTTGAAATTTTTCAGCGAGCGTCCGTCGGCGAACTCCGAGAATCGGCCATTGCGCAGGTCGCTTTCATGGAAAGATCCGAAATCGGTGCGAAAGATTTTTCCCCCCAGTGGGTTGTTGTCCAGATTGAACTCGCCCACATCAGACGCGACAGTCTCATAGCCGGGCCCCATCTTCTGAAACCAGATCCGGTCATGACGACGCAGCGCTTCACGAATCGCAAAACGTGCCAGACCGGCGCAGTCGCGTTGGTCCGCATTCCACTGATCGCTCAGTTGATAGAATTGAATTTCAGCAATCGAGGTAAACCAGCGGCGGAAACTGTCGCGATCCTGATAGGTGCGCAGCTCAGCCACATCGGGAATACCGTCGTTATCGGAATCGATTAATTCTGTACGTGATGACGTATTCGATGATGAATCGAATGCTGACTTCTGACCTCTGACGTCTGACTTCTTCGTCAAAGAGGCGGGTGCCCCTTCAACTTTTGCCGGACGACGCAGTCGGGTGAAACTCCAGGCGAGCTATGCCGTGGAAACGAAAATGACGCTCGCCAGCGCCAACCAGCGTTTTGAAGGGGCACGCATTTGCAGGGGTTCTAGCATTGCCGCCTATTATTACGATGGAGAGGGTTCACCAGGTACGCGGATGCTATCACGTCTGGGTCAGGTCAACCACTATTATGTTGACGCTTACTACGCCGATCGATTATGTGGATTTCCTCAGTGTCGTTCGGGCCCCGGGCTGACGAATTGGTTGCGGAGACAATGACATGCATGACTCACGTCTCATCCGTTTAGGTTCTAAAGAGCGCCGCAGGCGCGGCATCAGTAGCCGCCGCCATAAGGCCGTGGATTTTGAGACCCGAGATGAAAAGCGAGGCGCGTAGGGCCGGCATTTCTCTACCTCTATTTTAAAGACGGTCCTGCGGACCTTACATGCCACGCTCTTGGGTGTGTTGATTCGACTGAAGGTTTGGTCAACGAAATGTTATTGCAAAATTCCGAAGGGCCGATTAGATTTGCGGAAGTGTAGATTCAACCCTGGAGGTATGAAAAGTGCCGACCGGAACGTGTCCCGAATGTGAAGGCGATGTCCATGTCGACATCGAAGCGGATAAAGGCGAGATTGTCGATTGTGAAGAGTGTGGAGTGCAGTTGGAAGTTGTCGGCCTCGATCCCGTCGAACTCGATATCGTCGAAGAAGAAGATTTAGACGAGGATGAGGACGAGGATGAGTATTGAGAACAGAGGGCAGTAAGCAGAGGGCTGTAGGCAGAGGGCAGTAGGCAGAAGGCTGTAGGCAGAAGGCAGAAGGCAGCAGGCAGAAGGCAGCAGGCAGAAGGCTGTAGGCAGAAGGCTGTAGGCAGAAGACAGATGCGGTGGTCGGCTGCCTATTGCTTTCTGCCTTCTGTTTACTGCTTTGTGCTTACTGCCTTTTTGCCCGGTATTCCGAACGGCTTTGGCGCAATGTCATGCCGGCCGGCCCTTCAATTCTAAGCGTGTGAAGCTTGCCGTCGTTTCGCTTTTCTGGCGGCGGATAGAATCCCAGCACGTAAGCCGACGCGACCTCTTCGGCGATCGCCCGGAAAAGCGGTCCCATATCCTTTTCATTAGCGTATATGCTTCGTCCGCCGGTGCGCTCAACCAATCCACTGACATCGAGCGGCGTCGGCAACGGCGTCACTTGAGTTGACGCGAGCAGGCGCGAGTATGAAGGCATGGTCACGACGTAGATGCTGGTGTCCGTCGCGTTCGCCCGTTGAATCACGGTGTCGGGCGAGACCGTGTCGCCTACCGGAAAGCCGTCGGTAATCATTACAACGGCGCGTTTCACCAATTGATGCTCTCGAGTCATCGGCGCCTGCCGGGCCAGCATGCGGACGGCATCATCCACGGCGTCGTATGCATGTGTCGACATTCCGTTGGTGTCCTGTGCCAGTCGTCCGAAGGCGCGATCGAGTTTTTCCCGATCGGCGGTCAGCGTTTGCACCGTCTTAACGCGCATGCCAAAAGTCATTAAACCGAAAACCGCGGGATGATCGGCCAGGCAACGGGAAAACTCACGCATCGCGTCGCTAACTCGATCGACCTCTTCATGGGTCATACTGCCGGAAATGTCAATTGCGAAAACGATGGCCACGGGACGTGGGGCGCCGGAGATCGTCTCGACATTGAAGGACGCGATTGGACGTTCGACACCGTCCTCGTAAAGCTTGAAATTCTCTTTTTTCAAGTCGCGAATCAAACGTCCTTTGGCATCGGTGACGGTGACATTCACCGGTACCAGGTCGGTTTCGATTTTGATTACGTCCTGCGGCTCACTTTCAGTTGGCATGGCCCGTCGCGGACGTTCCTGGGCGGGAGGAGTTTGCTGGGCGATCGCGTGAGCGCAGCTAAAGAGACCGAAACCCAAAGCCAGCGACAGCTTCAGAAATATTTCGAATGGAGCTACCCGGCGTGACATAAAAAGTAGACCGATTATACGCTGATGAGACGCGACCTCGCCATTGGTTGGCAACCAAAAGAGTCAGTAAAACTTCATAAGCTTCGTGAGGAACGATTTATGAAAGCAGTTTCAGTGCTCGCTCTCATTCACGCCGCGCTTGAGTTAGCGAGGTGTCAAGGCGTTCGGTCGTGACGGCCATCTGTTTGAAGAGTTTTACTGGGCAGCCGTTAAGACGGTTCCCAAAATGTTTATTGCTCCGGCCACGTCGTTGAGGCGAGATGCGAATAAAACCAGGCATGCCGCGCTCGTCGGTAGTGATGCAGTTTGGAAAGTGCCACGCCCGTGGGTGGTGACCTGATTTCATCGTGGGTTTTCATTCCCAGGCGTGGCTTTGCTGCAAAAGTCTATCACTTGATCGGCCTATGCCCGGAGGTTTCGCTTCGTCGCAGAGCGACGGCTTAATTTAGCCCGGCCTTTTAAGGGGATTAACATACTTGACTCAGTGTACGTGGTTGGGCACTAACGCCGAAGGCGTTGAGACCTCCAGCCCAGCGTTGCGCGCGTTAGCGCGCTACACTGGGGGGTGCGAGGTAGGAGATGTCACAACCCCTTCGGGGTTGCGGCAAATGTTTCGTCGTTCCCAGGCTAGCGCGCTGGCGCGCGCAAGCCTGGGCTGAAGGACTGAACGCCTTCGGCGTAATGAATGAGTTGTTGATGAACCAAGTATGTCATTACCCTTTGAAGGCCGGGATGGAAAAGAGCAAGCAAGTCATGTCGCGTTAGCGACGATTGAGTTGATTTTTCAGCCGTCGCTGACGAGACGATGTGTTTGACCTCGCGCAGATTCCGGCCTTAAATCACGACTACCCGCTCGTCTGGAAACTGGTTCAGGCTCGCCGGGCATGATAAGTTTGCTTTGAATAGAGAGGAATCCCGGATGTTCATAACCAGGTCGAGTCTTGGTATTTGTTTGCTCTTAATCGCGTCAATTGCCTGTTTCGCCCAGGACAAAGGCACCGGCTCGATCAAAGGAAAGGTGCGCGTTGAGAAAGGGTCGCCGTCCGGCGTCGCCGTCACCCTGCTGCAAGGCGAACATGAAGTGAGCCGCTCGACCACCGACAAGAAGGGGGACTTTATGATTTCGCGCGTGACTCCGGGCACGTACAGCATTAAGTTTCG
>DATISD010000619.1:0-3054 GCA_035469005.1 Pyrinomonadaceae bacterium
AAGAAAGAAGGCGGGTCATTTCACACCTCTGGAGGTACCCGATGCGGTGAAAGAGTCCCTACGTGATTGGCTCGCGCGGAAATGAAGACTAATCTGATCTCGCCAGCAGGCTCGATTCTTCGGGTTTAATTCAGCTAACCGTGTGCGAATTTACTTATGTTATTGCTCAGAACATCAACTGCATGCGCCCAATCACTTCATCAAATTGATCATCGCCAAATTCAGGATTGGCTTCGCGGAAATCCGACCACGTATGGATATAGTTCACCATCAGCTTGAGATCGTCGCCGCGGATGTAGTAGTTCAGGCCGCCAACGATTGATGAGATGCCATCATTGCCCTTTTGCCCCGGGTTTAAGTGTTGCCACTGAACCACAGCTTGAAGCTTCTTCGGGATTAAGAAGTAGCCGCCTGTCACGTAGAAGCCGTCCGTCGTGAATCTGTCAAATCCCGGATCCACTCCGTTGACCGTACGAGGGTGAACTCTTTCCTGAAGAAACTCACCAATCAGATCAAATGGACCCATCTTCAGCCACGCGTCTACGCTCCACGCGGTCCGCTCATCCGCTCCCGGCAGGACGTACGGCGAAAGAGAACCGTCGGAGTTCACCAATAGAGTCAAGCTTTGCGAAATATTTGTCCCCTTATCATCGCGGCTGTTCAAAATGTCGGCGCCGAGCTTGAGGAACGATCCCTTTCCAAAAACGTCCTTGAACAACGTAGACTCCAGTCTCCCCACATACATGAAGTTGTTGTTGTCGTTATTGGTAATGTTCCGCCCGTTTCCGTTGAAGATACCGGCGTAGTATGTGAGCAAATCTGCCTGGTCAGGCCAGATAGTCGCGAATGGTTTTCCCCAGAGCTGAATGCCAACCTGTCGCTCGGGTGTAATCGCCCCGGTCGGTAGGGTTCGCTCGATCGTGTATAACGTTGTGTCTGGCGTTATCTGGTCCAAGCCAAATGGCGCTTTCCATTGGCCCATCTTGACCTGCGCAAAAGGAAACTGATGCCAGTTGATAAAAATGTCCGTGGCTTCGAATGCGGTTCGGTTCGCATTAAGGCCGTCGCTGTTTTCAAAGTCGCCTTCCAGCTTGAAATCGAATTGCTCGGCAAAATCCCCGGTCAGATTGATTCGCGCGCGGCGCAGACGGAACCGATCCTTTAATGCGGTCTGGCCAAAACGGCCCTCAAACGCCGAGACATCGCCGTCTTCGAAATTCATCTGAATGAATCCGCCCAGCACGAGTTTCAATTCCGGTCCACGCTGCTGGACAAAAATCGGAGGTTTTTCTTCGACAACGGCTTGTTCCTTGTAAGTCTTTCCATCGTAAGTAACCTTGGTTTTGAATTTCGCGTCCGCTGGATTCGCAGCCTGTGTGGACTTCAGGCTCTTGACCTCCGCCTGCAATTGGGCGTTCTGTTTTTGCAGTAACTCCACTGCACGTTCGAGTTTTTCGAGCCGCGTACTGTCAGATGATGACTCTGCGCGCAGTGGCTGCGCAGTTAGCAACGCAATTGCAGCCAGGCTGGCGCCTGCGGCCCGTAACGTGATTTTTTTAATGAACATTCAATTTCTCCTTGGGTTGGTTAATGGTTGCATCGAGAGGCAGAACCGCTCGATGAGGACCTGCCTAAGCGAACACGCGCGAAACTAGAAGCCGTTTGTTACAGACGTATGACGAAATCGTGACGATTGGGCAAACTTTGCGGCTGCCACCGGCGTGATTCTATCAAGCCGTGCAGAAACGATTGAAATTTGTCGCGCAAGTGAGTTGAATTTTGCTGCTCATGGACGCGTACTCCGGACGGAATATTCTGATCATTGAAGACGAAAGCGACGTAACGGATCTTCTCGCGCTGAGCTTGCGCAAGGCGGGCTTCAAAACCGCGGCAGCGGCCGACGGCGCAAGCGGGTTGCAGAAGGCGCGCGATGACCGTCCCGATTTCATCATTCTTGATTTGATGCTGCCAAAAATGTCCGGGCTCGAAGTCTGCAGAATCTTGAAGAGCGACTCGGCGACGTCTCACATTCCGATTTTGATGTTGACGGCAAAAGCAGAAGAGATTGATCGAATCGTCGGTTTGGAATTCGGAGCTGACGATTACGTGACGAAGCCTTTCAGCCCGCGCGAAGTGATGCTGCGAATCCGTGCAATTTTGCGGCGTGGCGAGAAACCAGAGGAAATGCTCAAGGCCGGTTCTATCTCGATCGATCCTGCGCGTCACCAGGTTCGTGTGAACGGCAAACGGGTGCATCTCACCAGTCTCGAGTTCAAGCTGCTGCGAACACTGATGCAGCGCAGGGGGCGCGTGCAGGAACGCGATAAATTGCTTAACGACGTCTGGGGCTACGAAAGCGTGATCGACACCCGCACCGTGGATACGCACGTGCGCCGACTGCGCGAAAAACTCGGCAAAGCCGGCGATGTAATTGAAACCGTGCGCGGTTTTGGCTATCGACTCCGCGAAGAGTAACGGCGTGGGTGCGAAAGCGGTGCGAGGACGCCCCGCACTCCAAAGCTGACCCAACAACGAACCGTGCCTAACGAGAAGTCGCACGAAGTGGTTTGAGATTGCGAAAGATCTTCGCAGCCGCTTTGCTGCGAAGGGGGTATTTGGAAGAGAATAGAAATGCTGTGACCTGGTTCGTCATTGTCCTAATTTGCATCGCGTTCGGCTGCGTCGCCTTCATTACCTGGCGCAAATGGATCGCGCCGTGGCGGCAGGTTGAAGACGTCATAACACAAATCGGTCGCGGCGAACGGCCGCGGACATTTTTAATGGAGGGCAGCGCGCCGACCCAACGCATCGGGTTCCAGTTAGAAAAGATCGTTAATGAGTTGGAGCAACTCCAGAAGCAGATCGCAAAACGCGAGTCCGGGTTGCAGACCATTTTCTCTGCAATGCAGGATGCATTGCTGGTAGTCGATTCCAATCGGGAGGTGATTTTGACCAATCAGACGTTTCGGAAATTGTTCGACGCTCCCGAAATTTCCGTGGCGACGCCGTTGTTGGAGATTGTCCGTGATCCCACACTCGATCGGCTGCTGACCG
>DATISD010000620.1:0-2092 GCA_035469005.1 Pyrinomonadaceae bacterium
AGACTTGGGATCATTCCACGGCCATATCCCAGACCGGATGTTTTGGAGCGGCGCGAGGGTGCGAAGGGATTCGAACCGCGCTATTGTCCGCAGCCTTAAGCGGGTTTCATGTAAGGTCCGAAGGACCGTCATTACATAGCCACGGTCGTGAGACCGTGGATGGTCTATTGAATGCCGCGCCTTCGGCGCTGTTCAGGATCTAAACCGGGACCTGGTGAGTGAGTCAATTGACTGACGATCCTATCGTCGATTCAGGTTCGAATCGTACAGCTGTCGATAGGCGCGATAAAAGGACATGACTTTGAAGACGTAGCCCTTCGACTCTGTGAATCCAACTTCGGCGGCGAACACGCCGGCGTCACTTTGGTTTGACCGGCCCAGCCAGCGCGCGACGTTGTCTTCGCCGCCGTTGTAGGAAGCGGCGATCGCTTCCGGTAGCCCGGCAAACATACGCGACAGTTCGGACATGTATTCGGTTCCGACCGCAATGTTTGTCGCCGGTTGATAAAGTCCTTCGTCCGTGATCTTCAGACCGGCGCGACCTGCGTATTTTTGCGCCGCGTCACTCGTCAACTGCAAAAGGCCGCGCGCAGCCGCCGGTGATTTCGCATTCGGTTTGAACTGACTCTCCTGTTTCATAATCGCCAGGACCAGACGTGGATCGAGGCCCCGCTTTTTTGCTTCCCGCGCGACCTGTCCGGCGAAAGCCGCCGGATAACTGGCGCTCGCTCGTTCAATCGAGGAGCGAACCGCCGCGGAACGGTCATTCGCTCGTTGTTGCGCTCCTGAATCTTTGATTGCCGCCAGCCGGGATGTCGCCAGCCCGCCGTAATACGAGTCGATGCTATCGGGGATCATTGAGAAGAAACGAATCGCATCCTGTGTGCGGCCTGCGCGCTCGAGAGCATGAGCTTTCAGGTAAAGCACTTCGTCCGCACTCGTGTTCGATGACGTGGGAATCGGCTTTTGCAATAACTCATCGGCGCTCTGAACCGCATGGTTCCAATCACCGAGCGCAATGTCCAATCTGAGCCGCGCAAAAATCGCGTTGGTCTCGGTCGGGGTGCCGGCGAATTTTTGCCGGGTGCGATCGATCCAGAGAATTGCATCCTGCGCTCGGCGGGCTTCGCGGTAACCGTCGATGATATTCAGGTGCGCGGTGTCGAGTCGCTCACCATTTGGATACTTATCGATGTATTGCGCGTAACGCGCGGCCGCCTCGGCGCCCTGCCCCATTCTTAGCAGAGAGGACGCGGCGAAATTTGATCCTTCACGGCCCTCTTTTGTTTCCGGAAAATCGTGAGCGACGCGCTCATACATCTGCCGGGCTTCTTCATAGCGGCGCTCCTGGTAAAGCGACCGCGCGATGCCATACAACGCGGCCGGCACGCTCACGTCGTTCGGAAAGTTATCAAGGACAGCCTGCCAATGTTCGCGCGCGGGCGCGAACGCTCGATTCGCCATGTAGACCGCAGCGCGACGCATGTGTTCGGCGGCGGTAACCTGCGTCGCAACTTTGCCTTTCCCGGCGCGGTCCATTTGATCGCTGGCTCGAACTGCATTGAGCGAGGCGTCTGAGGCGCTTTGGGCAGAGACACTCCCGGAAAAAGAAATGAAGCAGAGCCCGATGAGAGCAGCCGGAACAAACGATTCAAGCCGTTGCTGCTGTCTGATTGTCTTCGATAATTTCATAACTCGTTACAATTTCCACGCCACCACGTAAAGTCGCGGCGACGCTGCAATACTTCGTTTCGGAAAGTTCAATAGCTCGGGCTACTGCCTGTTCAGTGACGCCGTGTCCGTGCACAATATGCTTGATCATCAGCCTGGTGAAGCTCCTCGGAAACTCGTCCCGCCGCTCGCCGCTTACTTCGATGCGGTAGTCCGTCACATGTTGCCGCTTTTTCTTTAGAATTGAGATCACGTCTACGCCAGTGCAGCCACCCAAAGCGAGCAGCAACAATTCCATCGGGGAAGCTGCGGCGCTGCGAGCCGAGTTTGTTTCAATTACCTGAGCATGACCCGAAGGAGTTACGCCGATGAAGAATTCGTTATCTGCAAAATGAATCGTGGCGCCGGTCTGATTGTCATC
>DATISD010000621.1:0-5097 GCA_035469005.1 Pyrinomonadaceae bacterium
CGCCAGTTAGAGCTGCCGACCCCGTTTACCAGATACGGCGCCGCTTTGCCGAGCGTTAGCGCACCGACCAAAACTCCCAGTGCCAGCCCGCGCCCGTGCCGAAACCAGGTCGCCAGAATTTTCATTGCCGGCGGATAGACCCCGGCGAGGAACATTCCCGTCAGAAACCGCAAAGCGATACCCGTCGACGCGTCGTGAGCAAACCATCCAAACGCCCCGTTAGCGACGGCGCCAAGACACGCCGTCAATGTGAACAGATGACGAGGACTGATGATGTCGGGAAGATTCAGCAGCGCGCTGAGGAGGGTTCCCGCGACAAATCCCAATTGCACCGACAGCGTGAGCCAATTGGCGGCGTTCGCGCTAAGATGCCATTCCTTCGTCAGCGCAGGAACAACGGCTGAACCACTAAACCACAGAGACATGCCCAGCAGTTCGGCGATCGCGAGTAGCGTCAGTGTGCTCCAGCGAGAAGTGGGCGGTAACGAAGATTCAGCTGACTTGCGCAAGGCTGGGATTGTAGCGCAACGGCCCGGCCGGGAGCCGAATATTTACGGTTCAACTGCCCTAATAAAAATGAAGAGATGAAGCGGCGCCGCGACGCTGGGAAGGTTTCTAGGCCACGGCTTCCATGCGCGACCTGACCAGTGGCGTTGTAAAGCTATCGCGCGATCGTTTGCGCCGCTTGTCTTCGTACATGGCGCGATCGGCCTGGGCCATGAGCTCTTCGATCGAATGGTTCTGTTCATGCTCAAAGTAAGCGATGCCAACGCTCACCCCGAGAATGTAGGGACGGTTCTTCGAGGCGTTGCTGGCGTCGAAGTTTTCCTGCAAGCGCTGCGACAGCGTTTCAGCGCACTCGTCAGGCGAAAGCGCGGCCAGCACCACAAACTCATCGCCCCCAATACGGGCCACAATGTCTGAGCTGCGGAAGCTGTCCTTGAGAATTTCTGCTGCCCTGGCCAGGGCGCGGTCGCCTTCATGGTGGCCCAACGAATCGTTGATTTCTTTTAAGCCGTCGAGATCTGCGTAAACGATTGCCGGGATCTTTTGGTTGAGGCGTATCTCTGCCAGGCTTTGCTCAGAGACTGCCAGGAAGCCACGACGATTGTAAAGACCTGTTAATTCATCAACCAGCGACAAGCTCTGCAGCGCTGCTTCTGCCCGCTTGCGTTCAGTGATGTCCTGAATTTGAAAGATAAAATGCACCGGCTTCTGATCCGAATCGCGCACCAGCGATACACTGCTAAGCGCCCAGACGATCTGGCCCAGGCGATGTACGTAGCGTTTTTCGACCTGATAGTTTGGAGTTTCTCCCTGCATCAAACGATAAAGATTCGCCAGGTCAACTCCCAGGTCATCCGCATGAGTCACGGCCTGAAAGTTTGAGTTCAATAGTTCCTGCTCAGTGTAGCCCAGCAAATCACACAAGGATCGATTCACCCGTAACCATCCACCCTGTGGCGAAACCAGAGCCATACCAATCGCCGCATAATCAAACGCATTGCGAAAATGCTCTTCGGTTTCGCGCAAAGCCTTACTAATGCGCTCTTGTTCTGCGATGTGGCTGTTTAGTTCTTCGACGTGACGGCGAGCTTGTTCGGCTTGCGATGCCGCGCCTTCGACGTTCTTCATGTATGTCCAATAGGTAGAGTAAACGATCGCAATGATCGGAATCGTCGCACTAAAAGCAAAAAAGCCGACATTGCCGATGAAGCGCGCGATGATTCCCGCAGCGCACGCGCCTGCCAAATACGTAATTGAAGTCCACAGATAATTCTGCCGCCACGACTTCCAAACTGTTTCTTCGCTCTTCAAAGCTGAACTTGCGGCGATCATCAGCGAGTTTCCCAGGTACTGGACCACCGCCATCGTGCACAGCAGCACGATGTAGTTCGGCGAGTAGAAGTCGCGAACTCGCAACGCATCACCAAAGAGAAAGCGGATGCTCCAAACAGTAATGAAAGTCGCGCAAGCCATGACACTGGCATTGAACAGATGGGTCCGGCTTTTCTTGCCAATACGCACTGAGGCGCAGGCGGCTTCGGCTGTCGCCAATAGAATCGCCACTTCGCCGCCGAACAGAAGCACCGTGAGAAAGACGAAAGTGTCTGAAACGGAAATGTGGGCTTTGACTTGCGGAATTCGTATGCTCAGGCGAGGACCGATCAAGACGGTCGCGATCGCGATGAGTAGGAACCTGACGTCGAGTTGGGCCCGCGTCACGTGGGTGGTTGAGTAGGCTGTGACGGCGATGCCTGCGGCTATGACGAGCCAAACATAGATTTGATTTTTGCGGCTGGGGGTCATTGTCGTCTGGTCCGGGAAGTAGAGTCTTCCACGCTCGCGCGTTCGCAATGACCGTACCGCACCAAGAGTGCTGATTTACGAGGGAAATTGGGCGATTTCGACCAACTAGAGATTCAAGTCGGTCAATTAGAAACGGTCCGGTCGCATTCTGAACGACCTGCAGCCCGGTGTCTGGCTGATTTCGCTGGGGGGTTGAACCACTCGGGAGATTGGTGCGGCGAGCCCTCCGGGTCTCAAGTGTTCTCAACTCGGCGTCAATTCCGAATTCGAAGCTCCTGAGGCTGCGAAACGATGGCACCAGCTGAAGCTTGAACTCAACACTGGTCCGTACTCCTTCCCTGACGAGTTTTGAGTGGACTGCCTCACTGCGTTAGAATGGCCCGCCTGATAATTTCCGCAAAGGTTTCATCTACCACTAGTGTTATCCCTTATTACCGCATCGATCGATCCAATTCTGTGCCTCGAAAAGGGCTGGTTTTGCCCGACTCCACTGACCGGCGATATTTGCATCGATACGCCCGGATTTTGCGATCCAGTCTACAAGACAGCAGCCAATATTAGTCCGCTCTATCATATCGATGCTTTCGACTGGACCGTCCTGATTATTTACTTCAGCATTCTTACCGTTTTGGCCATTTACGGTGTGTATCGCGTAAAGCAAGTGATCGAATTTTGGCGCTATTCGAAATTTCCACCGAAAGCCAAGGGCGAATTTTCTGAAGCGCAGTTGCCGCACATCACCGTGCAGCTTCCGCTTTTCAACGAAATGTATGTGGTGGAGCGGTTGGTAAAAGCGGTTGCCGAAATCGACTACCCGCGCGACCGAATCGAAATTCAGGTCCTCGACGATTCAACCGACGAAACCGTGAAAATTGCCAGCGCCACCGTCGCAAATTTTGCGGCGAAAGGTTTCGACATTCATTACATTCATCGTGACGATCGGACAGGATTCAAAGCGGGCGCGTTGGAAAACGGAATGAAGACTGCGAAGGGCGAGTTGATCGCGATCTTCGATGCGGACTTTGTACCCAAGCCCGATTTTCTCCGCAAGCTGATTCATCACTTCACTGACGCCACAGTCGGGTGCGCGCAGATGCGCTGGGCGCACATCAACGGTTCGTACAATCTGCTCACGCGTTTGCAGACAATCATGCTCGACGGCCATTTCGTCGTGGAGCAAACGACGCGCAATCGCACCGGTAATTTTTTCAACTTCAATGGCACTGCGGGAATCTGGCGGCGCCAGGCGATCGAATTGAGCGGCGGCTGGCAGCATGACACGCTGACCGAAGACACCGACCTCAGTTTTCGCGCCCAGCTGATGGGCTGGCGTTTCGTTTATCTCCTTGATGAGGAGGCGCCCGCGGAAATTCCGGTTGACATCAACGCCTTCAAAGCACAGCAGCGTCGCTGGGCCAAAGGCGTGCTGCAAGTCTGGTTTAAGTTGTATCGCCGTATCTGGTATGCGAATGTTCCGCTGCGCGTAAAGCTCGAGATGTTCTTCCGCCTGACCGGCAACATCAGCTATCCCCTAATGATTGTCGCCAGCTTCATGCAATTCCCCTTGCTGGTGATTCGCTACAACCAGGGCCTGTATCAACTGATGTTGCTGGACGTGCCGCTGCTTTTCTTTTCGACGGTTTCGGTGGTGCTGTTCTATGGCACGGCAGTCTGGTACCTGGATCAGAAGCGAGGTTCGCGGCTACTGCATCTGCCTTTGGTCATGGGCCTGGGGATCGGATTGGCTTTTTCGAATGCGCGCGCCGTGCTTGAAGCTCTCGTGGGCGTGAAATCAGAATTTGTGCGCACGCCGAAGTATCGAGTCGAAGACACGCATGACGAATCCTGGAAGCGCAAGAAGTACAAACGCAAGCACGGCTGGCTGCCGCTGCTTGAATTGAGCTTTGCCGTCTACTTCGTGCTGGCAATTGCTTATGCCGTGCGGATGCACATGTGGGGGCCGATTGCCTTCCTGCTCCTGTTTTGTTTTGGCTATGGATACATGGGCACGATGAGTTTGCTGCAAACCGCAGGCGGCAAGCGGCTGGTATCAGGCTGGCGGCGGAGCAGCGCTCCCAAACCCGGCCGCGAGTCGAGTTCGCCACTTTCACCGTAACTTTTTCCATCGCGAGGGCGTCTTACTAACGAACTCGCAACTAAATCGCGCTCTCGCGAACAACAGCGAACACAAATTTACGGAGGAATTCTAATGAAAAGATTGTTTTTGATCGCCGGAATGATGACCGCGTTCCTGCTTGTCGTTTTGGCGGCCAGCGCCCAGAACAAGGCCAACTTCGCCGGCACCTGGAACCTGGACAAGGCCAAGAGCCAGGGTCTGTCGCAAGGCATGATGAACGCGGAAAGCGTCGTTTGGACGATCACGCAGGACGACAAACAAATCACGATCGATTCCAAGGTCACTGGTGGACAACAGGGCGGCGGCCCTGGTGGTGGCGGTGGCCGCGGCGGTCCGATGGGTCCGCGCAGCTTCAACCTCGACGGGAAGGAAGTCAGCACTCCAGGCGGCGGTCAGATGGGCGGTACCAACGTCACAAAAGCCACCTGGTCAGGCGCGACCCTCGAGCTTTCGTCCGTTCGCACGGGCACCTTCAACGGCAACGAATTCAAAGCAACCACGGTTGAGAAACTCGGCCTTTCCGGCGACGGCAAAGTTCTGACGGTGAACCGGCACAGCGAAAGCCAACGCGGCCCGCAGGACTCAACGATGGTCTTCAATAAGCAGTAAGTTCGTTTCGCAACCCGGAACGATCTAACAAATTTACAGAG
>DATISD010000622.1:0-2234 GCA_035469005.1 Pyrinomonadaceae bacterium
CGCCGGCCTTTTTCGCTAACTCTTCTAGCGTAGTGACTCCACGTTCATCTCCCAGAGCCACCATGGCCTCTCCGGCAGCGCTGATCAACTGGAAACTACGGCGATCGAGCCCTTCATTCAAAACGCCTGTCAGAATCGGGAGTACCCGTGGATCGCCTTTACCTATTGCACCGAGAACACTTAATGCTGCGGACCGCACGCCATTTGGATTACCGGCTGCGTAATATTTTATCCCCAGTTCCAGGGCCCGTTTATCGGCCAGGGCTGCAAGTCCAGTAAGACCAGATGCGCGAATCGTGTCGCGCCATGACGGCAGGTCGATTAATTTAATTAAGGCGTCGTATCCGGCGGCACTCCTGGTTTGGCCCAGCGCTGATGCGGACGCGCGAATGACTGCATAGCTGCGATCGTTGAGAAGTTGCGCGTAGGTGTCGGCGAGACTTGGATCCTTCGTGGCTGCGAGCGCACCAACAGCGCGCGCACGCACGCGAGCGTCCGTGTCCTTTGTGCCGGCGAGCAAAGCGTCCTTTGCTTCCTTGACCCCGTTCAGAGCTACCAGCATTTCAACCCTCGCGCCCCAAAACTGGTCTTTGGTCACAGCCTGAGAAAGGGCCTTGAGGATTGCGTCGCGGTCAGTTGCCGAAGTCTTGTCTTCACGCATCCGCGCAGACAGTTGGGAAGACGCCCAGATCCGTCCCAGCGGGTCGCGATCGTTTTCCAGTTGATATATCAATTGTCCAGTCGTCTTTACGAACAGCAGTTCCTTGATCAAAGTGCCTTCATTGTCGAAGTTAACCAGCAGTGGTTCTGATTCGACGACGAACTTGAGGACCTGCTCCTCCTTTGCTTCGATCTGAACTCGATCGACTCGCCGGTTTCCGGCCGTCATAATCTCGACGTCTACGGGTGTTTGAAACAACGTGACTTGCGGATGCTGCGATTCGGGATCGGGACGCTGTTCTTGTCTCACTTTCAGCGTCAGCAGTTTGTTAGCTGCATCGTAATCCTGCGTGACACGAAAGACCGGGTGGCCCATCTTGTAGACCCATTCGTCAAAGAACCAGTCCATTGGCTGACCGGTCGTTTCCTCGATGGCGATGCGGAACTGGGCAGTCTCGACTGGCTGGTTTGCGTATTTGGTCAGGTAGTGATTAATGGAGCGCCACCAATTGTCTTCGCCGAGAAAGGTTCGCAGCATGTGAAGCACCGCGCCGCCGCGTGGATAAGCATAGGTATCAAAAACGGCGTCCGGGTTCGTATAGTTCTTCGTTACAATCGGTCGGCGTTGCCCCCGTGCCCAGGCAGCGTAATACTGTTCCTGATTCGACTTCACATCCGAATAAAGAAACTCGTCGCGTCCGAATTTGTATTCGTCCCACATCGCCTGGAAGTAGGTAGCGAAACTCTCGTTCAGCCAGATGTCGGACCAACTGCGGCAGGTGAGATAGTCGCCGAACCACTGGTGGGCCAGTTCGTGCGCCTGTAATCCGTCGCTGTTAGAATCCAGTTCAGTCCGCGCATCATGAATCATGTTGTCGGTCTGGGTCGTGGCGCTGATGTTCTCCATGCCGCCGCCAAAGTCGCGAACTGTGGTTTGTGCGTACTTGGCGTAGGGATACTTGACGCCGGTCTTTTCAGAAAAGAACTTGACCATTTCAGGCAGTCGGGCGGCCGTTACTTTTCCTTCTTCAATTTCATTTGGGTAAACGTACGTCGTGATTGGAACGCCGGCGTAGGCGCCAGTAACCGTCGCGAACTCGCCCACGATAATTGACGTCAGATAAGTCGCGTGCGGCTGATCGATCTTCCAATCGAACGTGCGCGTGCCGTCCGGGTTTTCTTTGGTGCTCACCAGCGCTCCGTTCGAAATAACGATGAGCGGCTTTTCAACGGTAGCTACAATTTCCGTAGTGACAAAGTCGTTCGGATGATCGAAGGAGGGAAACCATAAGTGGTTCGCCTCACTTTCGCCCTGAGTCCAAACTTGTCGCGGCCGGGTTGGGTCGTCGGGGCGCGGCTTGATGAAATTCAAACCGCCGCCGCCCAGCGCTGCCGATCGCGCTGCCGGAGGCTTATTTGTGTGATACGAAATCACCACCGTCAACTCCTCATTGGGCTGATACGCGCGATCGAGCAGGATCGAAAGGGTCTCTTTCGGCCCATCGTACTCAAACTTCAGGGGCGCGCCAGTCGCGAGTGCCGCCGCTGAGATAGTCATGAACGCCGCGTCGAGA
>DATISD010000623.1:0-4181 GCA_035469005.1 Pyrinomonadaceae bacterium
AAGGAAGGCAAACCACGCTTATCCCTCGCTTGACGATTACCTGCTGCAAACCTAAACTTAATGTTTGAAACACGACACTTCGCAATTCACCCTCGCGAAACTAACGCCCGGAAACGTTTCGCTCGTTCGAAGTCTGAACTGACATGTCACATAATCTTTTCAATACACTCCAATCCTTCTCATTAACCGCTGGAAAGACTGGCCAGTTTTATTCGCTGCCCCAACTGGAAAAAGAAGGCGTGGGCCCGGTTTCCAGGCTGCCGATTAGCATTCGGGTCGTGCTCGAATCGGTGCTCAGAAATTTCGACGGCCAAAAGATTACCGAAGACCACGTGCGCGCGATTGCCAACTGGCAAGCGGCAGCCGAACGCACGGAGGAAGTTCCCTTTATAGTGGCGCGCGTGCTGCTTCAGGATTTCACCGGTGTGCCTCTGTTGGTGGATCTGGCCGCGATGCGATCTGCGGTCGTGCGCCTCAACAAGGATCCCGGCGTGATCGAGCCGCTGGTGCCGGTGGATCTCGTAATCGATCACTCGGTGCAGGTTGATTTCTCAAGCACCGGTGACGCGTTTCGCAAGAACATGGAGATGGAATTTCGGCGAAACAACTCTCGTTACCAATTTTTAAAGTGGGGCATGCAGGCGTTCGATGGGTTTGGGGTAATCCCTCCGGGCATAGGCATCTGTCATCAGGTGAATCTCGAGTATCTGGCCAAGTGCGTGTGGGAGAAGAACGGCGTTTACTATCCCGACAGTCTGGTCGGTACTGATTCGCACACCACGATGGTCAATGGCTTGAGCGTTGTTGGCTGGGGCGTGGGCGGAATCGAAGCCGAAGCCGCCATGCTGGGCCAGCCCGTTTATTTCCTGACGCCGGATGTTGTGGGAGTCAATCTGACAGGCCGTCTGCGCGAAGGCGTGACAGCGACCGACCTGGTCCTCGCCGTAACTGAGTTGTTGCGCAAGACCAAAGTCGTCGGCAAGTTCGTCGAATTCCATGGCCAAGGCGCGGCGTCGCTTTCCGTCACTGATCGCGCGACGATCGCGAACATGTCGCCCGAGTACGGCGCCACGATGGGTTACTTTCCGCCGGATGAAGAGACGTGCGCTTACCTGAAGGCGACGGGACGAAGCGATGAACACGTTGACGCGGTGAGAAACTATTTCCAGGCGCAAGGCATGTTCGGTATCCCGAAAGTAGGTGAGTGCGAATACAGCACCCTGGTTGAACTTGATCTCGAAACGATCGTGCCGAGCGTGGCTGGCCCAAAACGGCCGCAGGATCGAATTCCTTTGCCGGAACTGAAGAGTACGTTTTTCAAGTTGCTGGAGCAGGATGCAAAGAGTGGCGGCTATGGGGTAAGCAGCGAAAACGTTCCGCTGCGTTATGCGGCGGACATTGGCGCGACCGAGCACGCGCTGGCAGTCGTCGTGGGCGGTGGCCAACAGCAGTCCGCCTCGGCGCCGGCTCCGTCGGGCAACGACGTGACGCGGCGCGAGACCAGCGTGTGGACCGAAACTGAGATGATGAACAATCGGCCCACACCCGATCGGGTCGCCGAAGTTTTGCCGGAAGAATTTCCCAAAGCCCACGTGGACCTTGGCCATGGCGATGTCTTAATCGCGGCCATCACCTCGTGCACCAATACTTCTAATCCCAGCGTCATGCTGGCGGCCGGATTATTGGCGAAGAAGGCGGTCGAACGCGGATTGAAAGTGCGGCCCACGGTAAAGACCTCTTTGGCGCCCGGCTCGCGTGTGGTCACTGAGTATCTCGAGAAGACTGGTCTGCAGCCATATCTGAATCAGCTCGGGTTCAATCTGGTGGGTTATGGATGCACGACCTGTATCGGGAATTCCGGCCCGCTCGATCCCACCATCGAAGACATCGTGAACGATCATGATCTGATTGCGGCCAGCGTGCTCTCCGGCAATCGGAACTTTGAAGCGCGCGTGCACCAAAGCATCAAAGCTAATTTCTTAATGAGCCCGCCGCTGGTTGTGGCTTTCGCGCTGGCCGGCACGGTGGAAAAAGATTTGTCGCAAGAGCCTCTGGGCCAGGGAAGCGACGGCGAGAATGTCTACCTGCGCGACATCTGGCCCAGCATGAAAGAAATCGGCCAGCAGATGAGCCAGGCATTGGACGCGGAAACGTATCGCACACTGTACGGAAATTTTGCGGACCAGAATCCGATGTGGAATTCAATTCCGGCAAGCACTGGTTTGACGTATCAGTGGGACCCGAACTCGACCTACATTCAGGAGCCCCCGTTCTTTGAGGACTTTGGCTCTGAGGCCGGCCAAATGGCAGACATCGACGGCGCGCGGCCTCTGGCGATCTTTGGCGATTCAGTCACGACCGATCACATTAGTCCCGCCGGCGCGATCAAAGCGACCTCGCCCGCCGGAGTTTATTTGCAGCAGAAGCGAGTCGACGTCGCGGACTTCAACAGTTACGGATCGCGCCGTGGCAATCATGAAGTAATGATGCGCGGCTCGTTCGCCAACGTGCGCATCAAGAATCTGATGGTGCCGGGGACGGAAGGTGGGGTCACAATTCACCAACCGGATGGCGAGCGCATGAGTATCTACGACGCCGCGATGAAGTATCAGAGCGAAGGCACGCCGCTGGTAGTGATTGCCGGTCAGGAATACGGCACGGGTTCGTCGCGCGACTGGGCCGCAAAGGGAACTCGTCTGTTGGGAGTGAAAGCCGTGATCGCGCAGAGCTTCGAACGCATACACCGCAGCAACCTCGTGGGTATGGGTGTCCTGCCTTGCCAATTCAAGGAAGGAACGAATGCGGCCTCTTTGAATCTCGACGGCACTGAGACGTTCGATATCACGGGGTTGGTCTCTTCCGATTACAACTCTGACGGTTCGGGTCACAGCTTTGAAGTGACTCCGCGCCAGGACGTCACGCTGACAATCCATCGCGCCGACGGTTCAAATGATCAAGTCCCGCTCACCTTACGAATCGACACCCCGATCGAGATTGATTACTACCTGCACGGCGGGATCTTGCCGTACGTGCTATGCCAGTTGTTGGCGGGTACGACGGGCGGATTATAACAAATTGGGTGCTTGCTGGAAGCGAAGGGTGCCGGCCTCTCGCTTGAACCGGTCGCTACCGCTCCCGGTACTGACTCGTCAGCGCTTCCTTGGCTTCTTCTTATCAGGTTTTGGTTCGACGGTTTTTTCCTGCGGCCGATCGGTAAGTAGTGGTAACGGATCGATGGCGCCGGTCGTTGTGTAGACTCCCAAGTGAAGATGAGGCGGTGTGCCATCCGCGTTTCCCGTTGAGCCTACGTATCCGAGCACAGTCTTTCTCGTCACATAATCGCCAACCTCCAGACGCGGAGCATACGAATCGAGATGCGCGTAGTAATACTTTCGACCACCGTCGCCGATCACCGAAACCGTGTGACCGCCGAGATTGTCTTCACCGATCTTCACCACGTAACCAGTCGTCGCTGAAAGAATCGGCGTGCCCCTGGGCGCGAAAATGTCCTGGCCCTCATGTGACCGACCATCGCCGCGCGGCGCGCCCCACGTATTCGCAATCTGACTCTTCTTCACATCCTTGAGCGGCATCGAGAGATTCGTGTCGGGCGCTCTGGCGTACAAACGGGCGACGTGAACATACAGAATCATTCTGTCGGCCATGCGGCCGGCGGCCCCGGTCACACCACACAGAAAAAGAAAAGCGAAGCTGAGAGTCAGAACAATTAGAGACCGCCTCGTAAGGACTCTGCGACGCAAAAATGCCTGCACACCTTTTGGTTTTAGCGTCAGGCTTTGAGAGTTGCGCGTCATTCACTGTGGGAAACGAACTTTGGGAGGTGGACGTTCCGATCTTTTCGCGGGTTTTGCATCAGAAGAGAGAAGAGTTATCGAATATGTTCGTAACCAGAAAAAGCACCATTCAAAACGAACTTTCAAAGAGGAGTTCATTCATTTCCTGGATAGATACGAAATTCAGTATGACAAACGCTACGTGTGGGATTAATACATCGGCGTAGTGTCGGCCCTTCGGGCCTGATGATCGTTTAAGGGGCTTTGCCCAAAAAGTCAGTGAGGGACAAATGAGCAGAGGTTACAGAACCGCGAGCGGTAGCGAGCGGGATAAAGACGCACCCTGATGTTCGGCGAATTCGGCTTGGCGCAACGTAAATCCAGGTC
>DATISD010000624.1:0-12313 GCA_035469005.1 Pyrinomonadaceae bacterium
CGTCAGCGCGTTTAGGTCTCACCAATGGAAGCCCACAATTTCCGAAGACGATCGTTTGAAAGGAAGCTATCGCTTCGAGCGAAACGGCTGGATCTATGTTCATCTCGAAGGCTCGCCGGAACAGATTGGTTATCAACATGGGAAACTGCTCGCCAAAGAAATCGAAGACCTCCTCCGCATAACGAAGCCATTTCTCCAGCATGAAACCAGGCGCAATTGGGAGTTTTATCGCAAGGCTTCCCAGGACATTCTCTGGGCGAAAATTGAATCCGAGTATCAGCGTGAACTGGACGGAATCGTCAAAGGTCTGAACGATTCAGGAGTTCGAGTTGATCGATGGGACATCGTGGCGCTCAACGCGCTGGAAGAACTTCCCTACTACTATGTTCCCTGGATCGAGAAACAACAGGGCCGCATTCCTACCACGCATGCTCCGGGCAATTGCAGTGCGATTGTCGCGACCGGAAGTTATACGAAAGATCACCGCATCGTGATGGGCCATAACAACTGGACGAACTATGCCATCGGATCGCGTTGGAACATCATCTTTGATATCAGGCCAAGAAGTGGCAATCGCATCCTGATGGATGGGTTGCCGGGCGCAATTGCCAGTGGCGACGATTTTGGGATTAATTCAGCCGGCATCCTGATTACGGAAACTACGATCACCGGATTTAGCTCGTTTGATCCGGCCGGCAAGCCTGAGTTCTATCGCGCGCGGAAGGCAATGCAATACAGCAATTCGATCGACGATTATGTTCGCATCATGCTGGACGGCAATAACGGAGGTTATGCGAATGACTGGCTGCTCGGCGATAACAAAACCGGCGAGATCGCACTCTTTGAGCTTGGGTTGAAGGAACACAGTGTACGCCGCACGACAGATGGATATTTTGTCGGCTCTAACTTTCCGGTCGATCCAAAACTCGCGTCCCTCGAGACGAATTTTGATTTCAAGAATCTGGGCGGCTCGCCCCTGGCGCGAAAGACGCGCTGGGAACAACTGGTCGCTGATTCGAAAGGCAATATCGATGTCGAAACCGTGAAGCAGATGGAAGGTGACAAGTACGACGCGTTCGAAAAGAAGGACGGCCCAAATGAGAGAAGCCTCTGCGGCACGGTAGAGCGATCACCGCGCGGAATCCCCGAATGGGACTGGGGCAAGTTCTTTCCGGGCGGAACCGTTCAGGCAAAAGCAGTTGATGCGCGAATGGCGTCAACCATGCAATTCTGGGCGGCTATGGGTCATCCCTGTGGCTACGATTTCATTGCGGCAACTTTCTTGAGAGAGCATCCCGAGTACAGATGGATGAAGGACATTCTGCGTGATATGCCTTCACGACCATGGACGGTATTCAATAGCGGGATGAGGTAACACGGGCGTGCCGCCTGTGAATCACGCGCAGCGCGCGTGGCACCTCAAAAAAAACCGCTCGGCGGATCCCACGCCGAGCGGGTGAATCACAGGAGGTATCGAGTGTTATTGCGTGTCGCTACGTCGCCAGTTCGATCGCGCGACACTCTAAAATAACCCTCAACTCTTCAGATGACTCGAAGGCCGCGACAGGTTGCTAACGCCTTCACCCATTTTCTAATTTGAAAAATCGGCGAATTTATTTCGGTTTTTCTTCGTGAGAAATAACATGGTTAGCGTCTGGTTTCCTCTGGTTCCGATGGCGCAATGATATAATCGGCGCTTTTCAACAGGACTGTAACGATGTCTCTAACCGAAAAATCCGGGAACAAGGGATTGCGAATTCTCAAGAAACCCTCCGAAAGCGATCAGGCAAAGCAAATCGATGTTCGTCAAAGCGCGAAGGGCGCCGACCCAGTTTGTCCGAGATGTTTTGGAACGGGAATGGAGGTCGTGCCGGGTGAGGGCGCGCGGCGCTGCGATTGTCAAACCTCAGATCATTACGAGCGACTGTTCCAAAACGCCCGGATCCCTGCTCGCTACCGGCACTGTACCCTGGCGAACTATGACGCCGGCGCTTCTGAGTCAATGTGGATCGCCAAGCGCGAAGCTCAAATTATTTTGGATGATTTTTTGGTGATCGAAGGACGAGGCCTGCTCCTGGTCGGACCCGTCGGCGTGGGTAAAACGCATTTGGCCGTGGCGATTTTGCGCGAGTTGGTCGAACGCTATCAAGTGCCGGGACTCTTTTATCAATTTGGCGCGCTGCTGCGGAGAATTCAGGACTCGTACAACCCGATCTCTCATACATCTGAACTTACGGTGCTGCAACCAGTCTTCGATGCCGATGTCCTGGTTCTCGATGAACTCGGAGCGTCGAAGCCAACCGACTGGGTGCGCGACACGATGATGCAAATCATCAACACGAGATACAACGACAAGCGGCTGACGATCTTCACCACGAATTATTCAGACAAGCGAACCAGCGAGAAAGACACCAGCGAGCTTTTGGAAGAACGGATTGGCGTCCCCTTGAGATCGCGCCTTTATGAGATGTGCAAGACGGTCGAAATTGAAGGCGAGGATTATCGAAAGCGATCGCATGGGCAGAGTTGACTGACGCTTGTCCGGAACTTTGCACAAGCAAAATAATCGAGCGGAGGTTACCGAACCGCGAGCGGACCGGGGTGCCCACGCGGGTAGCCCGCGTGGGGTGCTGGATGCGAGTGGGATAAGGACGCACGCTGAGCCAAGTCGGTTCGGCGCTAGGTTAATTCCGCACTCAAGGAAGTAGCGCCTTGATCCTGCTCGCTACCGCTCGCGGTTCTGTACCTTGCCGCCGTTTTCGGCCGCCTGCTTCGAGCCAACATTTTTTCTCGCGTAGCGCTCCTCACATTCGGTCACGATTTCGCGCGCCTGAGCCGCATCATGCCATCCCTGGATCCTGGTTGCTTTCGCCTCGAGCTCCTTGTAAACCGTGAAGAAGTGTTCGATTTCCAGCAGCAGATGTGGATAGAGTTCCGTGTAATCCTTGATCTCCTTAAAAACCGGATTGTTTAATCCAACCGCGAGAATCTTTTCATCTTCACTTCCCTGATCGATCATTTTCAGCACGCCAATAGGACGCACAGTCATTACGCAACCGGTAAAACTAGGCGCGTCAACCAGCACCAGGACATCGAGTGGATCGCCGTCGGCGCTCAAAGTGCTGGGCACAAAGCCGTAATCTCCAGGGTAGTGGACGGGCGAGTATAGATTCCGATCGAGACGGAAAACATTTAACTGCTTGTCGTATTCGTATTTGTTCGTTTGACCGCGTGGGATTTCAATGACGGCGTTTATTTCCGATGGCGCGCCGTCACCGATTGGCAAAGTAAGGTAGTTGGTCATTGAGGTTCAGAGTTCAATCTTTGGATTGGTACGCACGCCTCCGGCGTGCTCCTCCTGAAGGCACGCCAGAGGCGTGCGTACCGTGTTGTGCTAAAAGCTTGAACTCTAAACCGCGTCAGAGCGACGGACCTGCGCTGTTGCCGCTGGCGTTTTCAATCTGGGTCTGGCAGGCCGCGTCGTAACGCGCGGTGGGAACAGCCTCGAGGCGGCGCTCGTCAATCGCCTCGCCGCAACGAACACATAAGCCGTACGATCCTTCTTTCATTCGCATTAGCGCTTGATCTATCTCGGCGACGGCTTTCGATTCACGATCGCCCAACCTCAACGCGAGTTCCTGGATCACGTCTCGCAGCGCCAGGTCAGAACTTTTGGCGTCATCGCTCACGATCTCGAGGGCTCGGGCCTGCTCTTCGCCAACGTGCTGCGCATGAAGTTGCAACTCGCTCAATAAAAGCTGCCTGAAGTGTTCCCGCTTCCTGGCATTCATATGATCACGATTTCTGGGCACAAAGTTTTTCAGACTATGAATTTATCGCGAGCGCGATTATACCCCGCGGCGATTGCGCGACGAAAGGAGAGTCCGGGTACGCACGCCTCCGGCGTGCTCCTACCGAAAGCACGAAGAGGCGTGCGTACCGATTGCGCCGTCATAGCCGTCTGTGGTTTCATCTTCGCCGCATCAGATACATAACGGCCGCGAAATGGATCATGCCTTAATCATTGCCTTAGTGATCGCTGCGCTGATCTTCATAGTGGCGTTGCTCTATTCGACGGTGGGGCACGCGGGGGCGTCCGGCTATCTCGCGGCAATGGCCCTTTTTGGATTGGCTCCTGCCGTTATGAAGCCAACGGCGCTGGCCTTGAATATTCTGGTCGCGATCATCGGCACGATTCGTTTCTCTCGCGCTGGTTTTTTTTCCTGGCGGACATTCTGGCCTTTTGCGGTGGCGTCGGTTCCGGCTTCTTACCTCGGTGGCGCTCTCACCTTGCCGGTTCCGGTCTACAAATCTATCGTTGGTATTGTTCTGCTCTACAGCGCCGTGCGCCTGTTTTTCAGCGCGACCCAGGCTGATCAAAAGGAGACGACCCAGGTACCGATTGCGATTGCCTTGCTCCTGGGCGCCGCGCTCGGCCTGTTGTCAGGATTGACAGGCGTTGGCGGCGGTATTTTTCTCAGCCCGATCCTGTTGTTGATGAACTGGGCCAGGACTAAGGCGACGTCGGGCGTGGCCGTGGCTTTCATTCTGGCGAACTCAATTGCGGGGTTGCTGGGCCATGTCTCTTCGGTCGCGCTTATTCCTCACGACATAATCTATTGGGCGCCGGCAGCGCTGCTTGGCGGTTGGATCGGAACCGCGCTCGGAACGCGGGTGTTGCCGGTCGCCCAAATTCGCCGCTGGCTGTCCGTGGTATTGGTTTTGGCAGGCTTGAAGTTATTGAGCGAAGCTATTCTGCCTTTGCTCCACAGATAAGTTCAGCCGCAAGCAAAGGAATTGTGAGCTCGTGGTGGCCGGTGATGGCAAAACCGCGACCGGCGCCATCCGCTGTCGGACGACGCACAACATTCGTAAGCGGACGATATGATTGAATGAAATCGAAGTTCGCAGTAGTGATATCACTGAACTCGTGACCAAGGTTCCGCACCAGCGTGACGCACTTCAAAAACACTTCCGGCAACGTCACCGCGGATCCAATGTTGAGATAGACTCCACCGCCGTCCATCCGCCGCACGACTTCTGCCAACAAACGAAAGTCAGTGTGCGAGGTCGCGCCCAGCGCTCCGCCGTCAGTGCCTGGATGGAAATGCGCGATGTCCCCACCGATGGTTAGATGAACAGTGAATGGAACACGCGCTTTACAACTCGCGCACAAGAGTGAGACCTCTTCGTGCTTTGGCTTAAGCGCTAACAAAGCAGCGCCAACAGCTTCACCCAATCCGATATCCTGATTCATGCCTGCGCGCGCGGCTTGATTCAGCAGTCGTCCGGTTTCTTCCGCGCCGCCGAAGGCGCCTTCACCCAGAGTGGCGTCGACATCCTCAGAGGTTGAACCGGCCATCGCTATTTCCGAGTCGTGGACCAGGACTGATCCATTGCCGGCTATCGCGTTAACGAAACCTCGCTTCATTAAGTCGATGATAATTGGGGAGAGACCGGTCTTAATCACATGGCCGCCGATGCCCCAGATGATGGGTTTGTTTAGCGATCTCGCGCGCCGCATGCGGGCCGCAAGTTCGCGCAGACTTTGCACTGCGAGAATGTTCGGCAGCGAGTTGAGATAATCGCGCAGCGAGGATTCTTCCGTTATTGGTTTAGCAAAGTCGGCGATGGTTACTTTACTGGGACGCGACGCGAGAGGATAGGTTTGTACTTCAGTCAGATTGATCGGTTTTAGATCGTCGTAGATGGACATGGCCAGAGAAAACGCGAGCGGAGTATATCACGCTGATTCGTCACTGGCTTTCGAACCGTTACGCGGGCCATTCCGCTTCCCGTTCCCATTCAGAAGCGGCCGGAGCACATTCCCCGTGTGTGATTTTCGCACCGCAGCAACCTCCTCCGGCGTGCCGGAGGCGACTACGCGCCCTCCCTGGGCGCCGCCTTCAGGACCAAGGTCGATAATAAAATCCGCGTTCTTGATCACGTCGAGGTTGTGCTCAATGACAATGACCGTGTTGCCAACGCTGACCAGACGTTGCAGCACGTCGAGCAGTTTGTGCACGTCAGCAAAATGAAGTCCAGTGGTTGGTTCATCCAGGATGTAAATCGTTCGTCCGGTCGCGCGCTTGGAAAGTTCTTTTGCTAGTTTGATTCGCTGCGCTTCACCCCCAGAGAGTGTCGTCGCCGACTGGCCGAGCTTGATGTAGCCGAGCCCGACGTCGAGAAGCGTCTGCAATTTGGGCCTGATCTGCGGAATGTTTTCGAGCACTGGCAGCGCTTCTTCCACCGTCGTGTCCAACAGATCCGCGATCGATTTGCCTTTATACAAAACCGACAGCGTTTCCCGATTGTAGCGCGCGCCGCGACACACATCGCAAAGCACATAAACATCAGGCAGAAAGTTCATTTCTATTCGTTTCATGCCTTCGCCCTCGCAGGCTTCGCAGCGGCCACCCTTGACGTTGAACGAAAAGCGTCCGGGTTTGTAGCCGCGTTCGCGCGACTCGGGCAGCATGGCGAAAAGCTCGCGAATCGGGGTGAACAGTCCTGTGTACGTCGCCGGGTTTGATCGCGGCGTGCGGCCGATGGGTGATTGATCAATCTCGATCACTTTGTCGATGTACTCCAAACCTTCGATCGACTGATGCGCGCCCGGTTCTTCCAGCGATCCGTAAAGATTTCGCGCCAGCGCGCGATACAGGATGTCAGCAACCAAAGTCGATTTGCCTGACCCCGAAACGCCGCTTACGACCGTCAACAGACCGAGCGGAAAAGAGACATCGATCGTTTTCAGATTGTGATGATGCGCGCCGCGGATTGTGATCGCCTTTCCGTTCGGCGGCCGCCGCTCTGCCGGAACGGGAATTTTTCGCGCACCGCTTATGTAAAGGCCGGTGATCGAATCTGAGTTCGCGGCGATTGCCTCAGGCGGGCCCAGGGCCACCAGGGTTCCTCCGTGCGTTCCGGCGCCGGGACCTAAATCGACCACGTAATCCGCCCGCCGGATTGTCTCTTCATCATGTTCAACCACCAGCACCGTGTTGCCAATGTCGCGCAGCGCGGACAAAGTATCGAGCAACCTGCGATTGTCCCTGGGGTGCAGGCCAATCGATGGTTCATCCAGGACGTACAGCACGCCGCGCAGCTGCGATCCGATTTGCGTCGCCAGACGGATGCGCTGCCCTTCTCCGCCCGACAGGGTCGCTGACGGCCGGTCGAGCGTGAGGTAACCGAGGCCGACCGCATCGAGAAATCGCAGACGAGACTTAATCTCGCGCAAAATTAACCCCGCGATCTGTTCCTCTCTTTTATCGAGCACGATCTGATCGCAAGCCTTGATTGCTTCAGCGATTGTCATCGACGTGTATTCCGCAATTCCGCGCCCGCCGACCCGAACTGCTAAAGAATCAGCGCGCAATCGACGACCATCGCAGACCGCGCAAACCGTGGGCGAAACCATCTCTTCGATCGCCGAACGAACTTTTTCAGACGGCGCTTCATTCAAACGCTCACGCAGCCAGGGCAGCGCGCCGCGCCATGGACTCTTGTAAGAATAAACGCCCTGCTTGAACTTCAAATGTGTTGTCAGACCATTGAAGAACGCGTCGCGAACTTCGTTTGGCAAATCTTTGAAAGCAGCTTGAGGGTCCGCTTTGAAGTGCGCGACGACCGCAAGTAAGGCGCTTCGCAAATAGGCAGACCCCGCTTTGTCCGCCTGACCAATGAAGGCCAACTCGCTCGCGTTCAGGTCCGGAGTTGGGATTAGCCTGGCCGAATCAATCTCGAGCACTGTGCCCAATCCATGGCAATGGCGGCACGCGCCGTACGCTGAATTGAACGAGAAAGAGCGGGGCTCGAGGGGCGGCACGTTAATGCCGCAATTCACACAGGCCATCTTCTCGGAGTAAAGCTTCTCTTCGCCGTCGATTACGGAAACCAGGACTGCGCCATTTGTTAGTTTCAGTGCGGTGCGAATCGATTCGCCCAGCCGCGCGTTGATGCCGGGTTTTATCAACAGCCGATCGATAACCGCTTCAATCGAGTGATTTCGCCGCTTGTCCAGGCGGATGTCCTCATCAAGCGACCGCAGTTCACCGTCAACGCGGGCGCGAATAAATCCATCCCGAGCCAACTTGGCCAACTCTTTTTTGAACTCACCTTTGCGGCCGCGCACAATCGGCGCCAGGATCATGACGCGCTCGCCTTCGGGAAGCCCCAACACGCTCTGCAGGATTTGATCCACGCTTTGGCGCGTAATCGTCTGACCACACTGTGGGCAATGGGGCTGACCGATCGAAGAAAACAACAGTCGCAGGTAATCGTAAATTTCTGTGACTGTGCCGACTGTCGAGCGTGGACTGCGCGCGACGGTCTTTTGTTCGATCGAGATTGCGGGCGAAAGGCCTTCGACTGAATCAACATCAGGCTTTTCCAACTGATCGAGAAACTGCCGCGCGTAAGCCGACAGCGATTCGACGTAGCGGCGCTGGCCTTCCGCATAGATCGTGTCGAACGCCAGGGATGACTTTCCCGAACCGGAAAGCCCGGTGATGACCGTTAATTTGTCGCGAGGGATATCAACGTCGATATTTTTGAGATTGTGCTGGCGAGCTCCGCGAACTGTAATTCGATCGATTGTCATAGCCCTTGCTCACAGTGCGCAGCGCATAGTGGAGAATTCGGCGCTTCGCAGAACCGAGTATCTTAGCTGAGGTGTTGTGACCGGGCAAGCAAGGGGGGGTTGCCGCGGTTTGTCTTGACACGCAAAATGGCGAAACCTAGACTGCGATCGTTGACATGCGCTTCAGGAGTGAGAATTGAACCTTCCTAATGCCCTGACTCTTTCCCGAATCTTCATTGTGCCGCTGCTGGTCGTGGTGCTGCTCACACCCGTGTCCGAAAACTGGCTGGGCGTACCCAGATATCTTTTGGGTGTCGCGATTTTCGTCGCGGCCGCGTTGACGGATTACTTCGATGGAAAATTGGCGCGCAGTTGGAAACAAGTCTCAACGCTGGGGAAGCTGCTTGATCCGATCGCGGACAAGCTCCTGATTTCAGCCGCGCTGATCTCGCTCGTCGAGAACCATCTCGCTCCTGCGTGGGCGGTCGTAATCATTGTGGGTCGAGAGTTCGCCGTGACGGGTTTGCGTTCCATCGCCGCCACCGAAGGCGTGATCATTTCGGCGTCGCGAATGGGCAAGTTCAAGATGGTTGCTCAGGTGATAACGGTGGGCCTATTAATTCTCTCAATCTCACCGGGATCGCCGCACGTTTCAAACTTCGGCAAGCCGTTTCCAGCCATCAAGTTTTGGACCGTGCCTGAGCTGGCCACCGCGTGGTCGCACGTCACTGGACCGGGTGCCACAACGTGGAACGATTGGCAGGTTCTTCTCTATACCGCCGGGCGAGCGATGCTCTGGGTGGTCGTGGTGTCCGCAATGTTCTCGATGTACGGATATTTTAAAGCGTTCTTCACCCGCAAGGTTCGACGAGAAAACCAGCAGGACGCAGCGGCGTCGCCAGCCCGAGTAGTGCAATAGAAAAAGTGTCAGCAGCCCGACCGCGGGCTCCCCAGCCGGGCATGGGCCGGTAAGGGAGTTCAAGCCCTTGGCGCAGGCAGGCCGCGCCTGGCTTGGAAAATCAACTGAATGTCTCGGTGCTTATGACCCGGTCGCTATCGCTCCCGGTAGGGACCTCATATCCGTTTAGCAAAAAGGCTCTTCAGCTTTTGCTGAAGAGCCTTTCGTTTTGCTGACCTGCCGAGCCTTATTAAGGTTGCGGCGTCGGCGTTGGTTGAGCATCCGGATTACGTCTCAGAGTAGGAGCAGCTGGTTTGCTCGTGTCCGTCTTCGGAGTTCCATCCGGACTCGTGGTCGTCGTCGAGTCATCCGGTGTCGGCTGTCGTCGCTTCAGCGTCGGCCTGCCCGGCGTGCCATCATCACTGGAAGCGATAACGCCATTCGACGTAACGCGGGCATTGGATAATCTAAGCAGCCGGCCCTTTACTCGCTGAAATTCGGACGAACTGATTACGTATTCTTCCTTCTCGGGAAAACGCGCAGCCAACGCGACAGCTGATGCCCGGCGATCTGCCGGCGCCGGATGATCCGCGAATAGCTTAGCGACGGTTCCCGGCTTCTTCTTGTTCTTGGCTTCGAGTTTTTCAAACATGGTGGCCATCGCACCTGGATCGTAACCCGCAGCCCACATGTACTGGACACCCAACTTGTCTGCTTCTTCTTCCGCGCCACGACTGAATTTCAGAAAGGCCATACCTTCAAAAAGCCCGGCGCCGTTATAGAGAACGTTACTGATGATTGGGCCGCCGAGCAGGATACCTGCCAGCATGCCGTAATCCAGTGCCCGCATCTTCGCTTCATTCTCCATCGTGTGGCGCGCGGCGACGTGCGCAATCTCGTGAGCCATCACCCCAGCCAATTCGGCCTCATTGTCAGCGGCCAGAACTAGACCCTTATTCACATAGAAGAACCCGCCCGGAAGCGCAAACGCGTTAACCTCGTCTGAATCGATAACCTTGATCGTAAAAGGGACTTTGGCGTCTGAGTGCAGCACGATGTTTTGGCCGACTCTGTTGACGTACTCCGTGATTATCGGATCGTCAACGAACTTAGCTTCCTTATCTACCTGCGCCGCCAGCATCCGGCCCATCCGGACTTCCGAATCAACGCCCTTTGCGCCCAGAATGCCCCCTGCCCAAATGCCCTTGTTAATATTGCGTTTACCGATCATCGTCGGGTCTTCGCCTGTCGAGAGCGGCTTCTTGCTCGAGGCTTGCTGTGGAGCTTGGGTAGTACTCGATTTCTGGTCTTTTTGATTTGATTGCGACTTTGTTGACGATTGATCCTGATCCTTGGTCTGTTGCGGTGCGGCGAACGAACTAACGGTGCCAAACCACAAACTAGCTCCCAAGCCGAATGCAATTACGGCACGAGAGAGGTGAATTTTCATTTGAACCTCCAACTTCACGAGGCCGGGAGAGAAACACCGGGTTTCATCTCTCGGTGGGCCGCTGCGAAGCGACCGCGATCTTTTCCGGGAACAGCACCCCGAGGCGCCGGCACTGCAACAGTTAAACGCATCGCTATGATGCAGGCGTTGCCAAGGAAGGTTGCGCCACGATTTTGAACTTCTCTGGTAATCGTTCCACCTTCCGAGCGCCGCCATTATATGTCAGTAGCAGTCAAAAACCTACGAAATTGCGCCGTCAATAAACGCGTGCTAGAGTCCGCAGACTGGACGATTCGAATACGTCGCAAACAAGGCCCGCCGTTGACAGCTAAACGACATCCAGGACGAAAGCCAAAACTAACAGCCCGTCGTCGGGGCCAAAGACTTTCCGTATCCATTATTGGGGCAGGCCGCCTGGGAACTGCGCTGGCAATTGCCCTCGACAAAGCAGGACACTCCATCAATCTAATCGTCGCCAGCCACGCGGCCACCGCCAGGCGGGCTTCCAAACTCGCGGGGGGTCAGGGCCTCGGCTTGTCGGCAAAGCAGTTCCGGCAATTGCTTCCGAAGCATCGCGAACTCCTTGAGCAAAGCTCATTAATCCTTATCGCGACGCCGGATGACATGATCGCGTCGATCGCCGAGGAATTGGCTGTCTTGCTGAGATTTCGAACCGCGCCGGCGGGTAGACAAGTCGCCTTGCACACCAGTGGCGCGCTCAGTTCGAACGTCCTGGAACCTCTTCGGCAATCGAGGATTTCGGTGGGCGCCCTGCATCCGCTCGTTTCCATCAGCGAAGCCAGAGGCGGCGCAGAGTGGCTGACTCGCGCGTTTTTTTCGGTGGAAGGCGATGCTGCGGCGACACGCGCGGGTAAGCGAATCGTGCGCGATTTGGGCGGTCACACATTTACCATTGCGGCTTCTGCCAAGCCGCTTTATCACGCCGCCGCCTTAATGGCTTCCCCTAACCTGACTGCTTTGGTTGATATCGCTCTGGAGATGCTTAATCACTGCGGACTGTCTGCTAATCAATCGCGAAAAGTCTTACTGCCTCTTATCAAGAGTACGATCGACAATTTAGCTGTTGCCACTCCCTCGCGCTCGCTGACTGGAACCTTTAAGCGTGGCGACGTTGCCACAGTTCAAAAGCACGTTGATGCGATTTCATCACAGAGGCTCTTTGATGCCCTCGAGGCCTATGTTCTCCTGGGGCGGCGCTCCATGAAACTTGCTAATCCCAAGTCCGCCTCACGAACGGAAATCGATCACATCCTGGCGCAAGCTTTGAGCCGCACTCGTGGTCGGCGGTGATCCATTTTCTCGTTAGCACTACTTAAATATTGACAGGTGAAGTCAACCCAGAACCGCCGCATTGCATCAA
>DATISD010000625.1:0-3088 GCA_035469005.1 Pyrinomonadaceae bacterium
CCGCAACTTCGAGCGCGGCAACGAACCTGACAGACACGCGTTAACAAACACGGCGCGCTAGCTGAGCGAGATCCTTTGCAGGCGGCAGCACAAAATTTGCGTGGAAAAACGCAAAGATGGGAGAGCGCGGCGGTGCGTTGGCAGCCATCGTGAAATCAGAAAGGCAGGACTGAAAATGAAAAGGAAATTTATTTTAACAATTGTTGGTTTCTCGGTCGTGTTGCTTTCCTTCGTTGGAGCTCCGGCGTATGGGCGTGGCGGTGGTCACGGAGGCGGCGGCGGACACGGCGGTTTCAGCGGCGGAGGACACGCAGGTTTCAGCGGCGGAGGACGCGCGAGTTTCGGCGGTGGCCATGCGAGCGGAGTTAGTCGTGGCTACGGTGGAGCCGGGATCAGTCATGGTGGTGCCAGTTATGCCGCGCGGCATTACTCATCCGGAATCTCGACGGGACGTTACGGCAGCTACCACGCGTATGAGCAAAGGGGTTACGCACCGCGAAGCTCGACTGGAGGGCAGGTTTATGGTTCCAGCGCGAGATCGCAAAATAGAACCGCTTCCAAGCAGTTTGCTCGGTCGCCAAAGTATTCTGGTAGCTACTACGTCCCACGAGATCAATCCGCTACTGGCTTTGCGCGCAAACCCGGCGTCCAGCAACGCGCTGGCACAACTGCAAAGGGTGCAACCCGGCCCGACAGGGCTTGGTCGCGACAGAATGCCGCCAACAGGCAGCGGCTCGACCCGCAAACAAAACAAAGGTTGCGTAACTGGCAGGGTAAAGCACCTGGGTGGAACAACGCAAAACGTAATCATCACGATCACTGGCGTGATCGTCATCACCACGACCGTGACTGGTGGCGTCACCATTGCGACGCTATCGTTTTTATTGGCGGAGGTTTTTGGGGCTGGTATGACGGCTGGTGGTATCCGGCCTGGGGCTATGACCCGTATTATTCCTATTACGATTACAATGGTCCCATCTATGGGTACGATGGACTTCAACCCGACGAGGTAATTGCCAACGTTCAGGCAGTGTTGCAGCAGTTAGGATATTTTTCGTACCAGGTTGATGGAGTGTTGGGTCCTTTGACTGAAACTGCCATCGCAAACTACCAGCGCGATTACGGCCTCTCGGTCACAGGAGCGATCGATCAACAAACTGTAAGATCACTTGGATTGAGTAGTTAGCTGCGGTGTTCAGCGAGTATGCAGCCTGCTTCGAAAGGAGCAGGCTGCGAGACTCGAGTTTGGCGAACCTAATTAGCGGAAAGTCGAAAGGACCGAATAGAAACGATGGCAAAGCCGGAATCCGAATCGTACATCAGGTGGTTTGGTGAAATCGGAATCAAAGACATTCCGCTGGTCGGCGGCAAGACCGCTTCGTTAGGCGAAATGTTTCGGGAACTCATGCCGAAGGGCGTGAAAGTGCCGGAGGGGTTTGCGATAACGGCCGACGGCTACTGGTACCTTCTGCGGCAAACGGGCCTGAACCAGTCTATTGCTGCTCAACTTTGCGACCTCGACACGAATGACGTCAAGCAGCTGCAAAGAACCGGCGCCGCGATCCGCGAAACGGTCCTGGCCGCGAAGCTGCCCACCGATTTGCGCGACCAGATTTTGCGTGCTTACGATCAGTTATGCCAGCGTGCGGATAGGCCAATTTCCGTTGCTGTCCGCAGCAGCGCGACAGCGGAGGACTTGCCCGAAGCGAGCTTCGCGGGCGCCCAGGAAACGTTCCTGAATGTGACGGGCCACGATCGCGTGATCGAGGCGTGCCGCCGCTGTTACGCCTCACTCTTTACCGACCGCGCAATCTCGTACCGGACAGAGCATGGGTTCGCCCATGATAAGGTCGGTTTGTCAATCGCGGTGCAAACGATGGTGCGTTCGGACGTCGGTAGCTCGGGCGTTATTTTTACAATCGATACCGAGACTGGATTTCGCGACGCGGTTTTGATCAACGCTTCCTACGGACTTGGCGAAAACGTTGTAAAGGGCTTCGTGAATCCGGATGAGTTCTGCGTGTTCAAACCGACGTTGAAGACCGGCTTTCGTCCGATCCTGCAAAAGGTTGCCGGCAGCAAAGAGTTAAAACTCGTCTATGACACAGCTGCTGCCGGCGGCACGCGCAATATTCCAGTCCCACCGCAAGATCGCCGCCGGTTCTCGATTTCGGACGACGAAATCCTTCAGCTCGCGCGCTGGGCCTGCATCATCGAAGAACATTACAGCGCAAAGAAAGGGCGACTGACTCCGATGGACGTCGAGTTCGCCAAGGATGGCCACACCGGTGAATTATTCATTCTTCAGGCGCGCCCCGAAACGGTCGAGTCCCGGAAGGACACAAAGGTAATTGACCACTACCGACTTAAATCGCGCGGCTCAATTTTGATCCGGGGACGAAGTGTCGGAACAAAGATCGCGGGCGGCGCGGTGCGAGTGATAGCCGATCCAAAACACCTCGATGATTTTCAGCAAGGCGAGATTTTAGTCGCCGATAAAACCGATCCCGATTGGGAACCGATCATGAAGAAGGCGGCGGCGATCGTGACGAACCGCGGCGGTCGCACGTGTCACGCGGCGATCGTAAGCCGCGAGCTGGGACTTCCCGCAATCGTCGGCACCGAGCACGGAACGGAATTGCTCCGCAACGGACAGATCGTCACGGTTTCGTGCGCCGAAGGCGACATCGGTTTCGTTTACGATGGCAAACTATCGTTCGAAGTGGAGCGGACAAACTTGAAAGACCTGCCGCGCCCGCGCACCAAAGTGATGATGAACGTAGCCAATCCGGAAGAAGCATTTCGCCTTTCCTTCATTCCAAATGACGGCGTGGGACTGGCGCGCGAGGAATTTATCATCAGCAACTACATCAAGGTGCACCCGCTGGCGCTGGTCGATTACGCGAAGATCGACAATCCAGAGGTCAAAGCGAACATCGACAAGTTGACGGCCGGCTACGACGACAAACCGCAGTTCTTCGTGGACAAACTCGCACAAGGCGTGGCTATGATCGCCGCCGCATTTTATCCCAAGGATGTGATCGTGCGGTTGAGCGATTTCAAAACGAACGAATATGCAAACCTGATC
>DATISD010000626.1:0-3510 GCA_035469005.1 Pyrinomonadaceae bacterium
CCCAAACTGCCGGCCGACGCGCCGAGTAGATCTCTAATCTCCTCAGGATGTGCAGGGCGAATTGCCGTTGACGCCAGGGCATCGCCGAACTTTACCTCATGCAGCTGATGATCGCCCCGAAGCAATGCGAGCACAGGGCGCGCTTCGCCTTCGGTTGTGGCGATATAAATCAAAGACTTGATTTGGCGATTAGCCGCCACCAGGTACGGAGTCCTCGCCAGATCTTCGATTGTGCGCACGCCCGGGGTCGGAAATTCTTCCGGCGCGTCAGGCCCCGGCTCGTCTTCGACAGCGGGCAGACGCGAGGTGGCCTTCTCGATATTCGCGGCGTAACCGCAGTTCGGGCAGCTGGCAATCAAGTCTTCGCCCGCATCAGTCCTGGCGACGAATTCGCTCGATTCCGATCCGCCCATCGATCCTGAAGAGGCTTCAACAATCGAAAATTCGATCCCGCACCGCGTAAAGATCCTTTGATAGGCGTCGCGCTGATCCAGAAAAGCTTTATCGAGCCCGGCGCGATCGACGTCAAACGTGTACGCATCTTTCATGATGAAAGTACGCAGGCGCATCAGGCCCGACTTTGGGCGCGGTTCATCGCGAAACTTGATTTGAATCTGATACCAGACCTGCGGCAGTTGCTTGTAAGAACGAATTTCATTCCGGGCGATCGTGGTAAAGACCTCTTCGTGCGTCATGCCCAGGCACATGTCCGCGCCTTTTCGATCTTTCAGACGGAACATGTCATCGCCGATCGCGCTCCAACGCCCCGATTCCTGCCAAATCTCGGCTGGCTGCAACGCCGGTAAATAAAACTCCTGGCCGCCGATGCGGTTCATCTCTTCGCGCAGGATTTGCATCACCTTGAGCGCGATTCGTTGGCCCAGAGGCAGGTATGAATAGATTCCCGCAGACAATTGCCGGACGATTCCGGCGCGCAGCAACAGTTTGTGCGAAACGACGTCGGCGTCAGCCGGATCTTCGCGAAGTGTAGGAATGAAATATTGTGACCAGCGCATAAGACGAGCATTCTCGCTTAGGCTCACGTTCAGTGCAACCGAAGGATTTGGAGTGCGGCGGTTTGCCGCCGCTTTTTGCGCTGCCCATCGCCGCGCCAAACGAAATTCAAAAGCGCCGCCGAGTCGGCGCACTCCAAATTTTCGGCTCTGCCGACTGATGTGCGGAAAGGCTGTGCCTTTCCGTCAAAGCTTGTCACGGAACCTGAGGCTATGCCTCCAATTTCTCGCGAGCGCAGCCTCGCGAATCTAGTTGAAAATTTGCTACGGTAAGGCAGAGCCTTACCGCACATCAGGCGGCAAAGCCGCGAATCGCGCTTCGGTTTCTATTGGTTTGCGGCGTCCACAGCGCTGATGTACCATCGCTGCAAATCACAAAATTGGTGGTGCGAAGATGAAGATAGCGATTGCCAGCGATCACGCCGGGTTTGAAGAAAAAGAACGTCTCAAGCCGTTGCTCAATGAGTTGGGAATTGAGTTCGAAGATCTCGGCACAGTCTCAACCGAGTCTGTTGACTACCCCGATTACGCGCGCAAGGTCGCAGAGGAAGTCGCCGAGGGCAAAGTCGAACAGGGACTGCTTGTTTGCGGCTCAGGCACGGGCATGGCGATCGCCGCCAACAAGGTTCCCGGCGTGCGTGCGGCCGTCGCCTGGAATGAAGAGATTGCACGCCTGGCGCGCGAGCACAACGACGCGAACGTATTGTCGCTCGCCGCTCGTTACATGCCTTTTGAGGATCTGGCGAAAATAGTGCGCGCCTGGTTTGCAGCGAAATTCGATGGCGGGCGGCACGCGCGGCGCGTCGAAAAGATTCGCCAGATCGAAAAAGAAGAGCTCGCGAAAGTATGTGAATGACTCATTTATTCATTGAATCAATGTGTCAATGATTCAATGAGCCAATAGGACAACATGAACAATCTTCTAAACCTTCCCCTCGCAGAAACCGATCCCTTAATTGCCGACGCTATCGACAACGAAGTCGCGCGACAGGCGAACGGCCTTGAACTAATAGCCAGCGAGAATTTCGTCAGTGAAGCCGTGCTGGAAGCCGCCGGCTCAGTTTTCACGAACAAGTATGCCGAAGGATACCCCGGCAAACGTTATTACGGCGGCTGCGAATGGACTGACGTTGTCGAGCAGGCGGCCATCGATCGCGCGAAGGAATTGTTCGGCGCTGATCACGCGAATGTGCAGCCTCACAGCGGGGCGCAGGCAAACATGTCCGTCTATCTCGCGGCGATTCAATATGGCGACACGATCCTGGGAATGAATCTTTCGCACGGCGGACACCTGACGCACGGGCATCCGCTGAATTTTTCCGGCTTGAGTTATAAAGTTTTCGATTATGGCGTCTCGCGCGAGACCGAGACCATTGATTACGATGAACTGCAACGGATCGCCGAAGAACACAAGCCAAAGCTACTCGTCTGCGGTGCATCAGCATACCCGCGAATCATCGACTTCAAACGCATCAGTGAAATCTGCCAAAGCGTCGGCGCGCGCATGTTTGCCGACATCGCGCACATCGCCGGCCCCGTTGTTGCCGGCCTGCATCCTTCGCCGGTGCCGGTGGCGGATTACGTCACTACGACGACCCACAAAACACTGCGCGGGCCGCGCGGCGGCCTGATCCTATGCAAGGCTGAACACGCAAAAGAGATCGATCGGCGTCTGTTTCCCGGAGTGCAGGGCGGCCCCCTGGTTCACATCATTGCCGCCAAAGCCGTGGCTTTTGGTGAAGCTCTGCGCGACGACTTCAAAGAATACCAGCGCCAGATACTCGCAAACGCCAAAGCGCTTTGCTCAGAACTTCAGGAGCAGGGACTGCGAATTGTGTCCGGCGGGACAGACAACCACCTGATGCTGGTCGATGTCTGGATGGATGGGAAGGGCATCACCGGAAAAGAAGCCGAGAAGGCTCTCGAAGGCGCCAATATAACCGTCAACAAGAACACGATTCCTTTCGATCAAAACAAGCCCTTTGTTGCTTCGGGTCTGCGTATTGGAACGCCGGCGGTCACCACGCGCGGGATGAAAGAACCCGAGATGCAGGAGATTGGCCGTTTGATAGCGTCCATTGTGCGCGAACCGGAATCGGAAGAAGTTCGCAGCAACGTCAAGCGCGGTGTGGCTGAATTGACGGCGAAGTTTCCGTTGTATGCAAAGCGTTTGAAGGGTGGGACGGTAACGGAAGCTGCCGAAGCATAAATTATTTGACTGATACAGGCGCCAGGTTGAGAATCAAAGCCTAATCCGCAGCATCAATCGGGAAGACCTGATAACAGACGCAGGAGGTTTAATCATGACTCAGCGCGTCGTCACTCTGCTGGCAGTTACTTTCACACTCACGTTTCTCCCGGCTTCAGGACAGTGAACGCGCCCGCTGAGAGCTCTGTCGCGCACTACTTATCAGCAATTGCTTTTGTGCCTCTTGTGCTTTTTTGTGGCTAATCCTTTAATCTGCGCAATCTGCGGATATACTTCCTCTGGTGCAAC
>DATISD010000627.1:0-3628 GCA_035469005.1 Pyrinomonadaceae bacterium
GTCAGGGTTCGACCGTCGACTGTCTTCAAACTTTAACGCCTCGAGGATTGAGGATTTGAAAATCTCCAGGCGATCGTCCGCTGCTTTGGCCCCCTCATTCTGAGCGGCTGACGCACTGGCCAGCGCCGCTGTGATTTTCCCGAGCGCTTCCGCTGCGCGTGCCCGTGCCGGTTTATTCGGATCTTTCAGAACAGTCAGCAGGGCGAACGCTCCGCCCGGGGATTCGGTCTCACCGAGGGCAAACGCAGCCATTTGGCGCACCTCGGCGTCGCTGTCGGTCAAAAGCAGCTCCGCCAAAACCGGAACCGCATCTGTGACACCGATCCTTCCGGCTGCCAACGCCGCCCGCTTTCGGACTGCGGCGTCTTTGCTCGACAGCAAGGACTTCAGATTGTCATCCCAACGCCGTTCATCCTCGGCCCGAATAATTTGAAGCAGCGGGGCCTGGGGAACCGGCGCAGAATTTTTGATACGGATGCTTTGCGCATAGACGACTGCCAGCGTCGCGCACAGAACTAACGAGGCAGAGATTGTTCTCCGAAGTTGCATATTATTTTGCAGTGTCTTGAATTGTACTGGAAGCGCGCGTCGCAAAACAAAAAGGCGGACCCTGCAGTCCGCCTTTCAAAGTCGGGTTAAGAAGATCTTTAGCTCAGCGCGGCCGTCACCGCCGGCTTGCTGATATCTTCAGGCTTCTTTGGCGCGTCAACTCTGACGGCGTCGAGCTTCGAGGCATCAAGCACATTCTCTTTGCGTTCTACTTTGGGCGGCTTGTCGGCGGTAGCCTTCTGTTGAACCATCTTACAGCTTCCTTCGAACACGGCGCCTTGTTCGATCATCAGTGCCGGCGTCTGGATGTTTCCGGTGAGTTTCGCGGCGCGACCCAACTCTATACGATCGCTGGCGATGATGTCGCCGTTCACGATCCCATGAATTGTGGCCACACAGACTTCAATGTTCGCATCGACCTGGCCTCCGGAGCCGACAATCAGGGTGCCGCCGGTCGAAATGATGCGGCCAGAAAAACGGCCGTCCACGCGCAGCATTGATTTGAATGATGCCTCACCAGTGATGACTGTGCCGCTCCCTACGAAGCCGCTCAGGCTCCCGTCCTTAATTTCACGCGCAATGGTTTCGCTTTCAGTCAGCGCTTTCGGCGTGGCTGTGCTGTCCGGCGAGGGGCGATACGAGTCGTTGTTTTGATACGGGGAGTAGCTTCGGTTGGCGTAATCAGTGTCGGGCTGGCTCTGGCTCTGACTCTGGCTTTGGCTCTTTTCTTCGTTTGAATTCTTTCCCATTCTGAGCATAACTAACCTCCGTTAAGTGAATCGCCCGAAGAAGTCGTTATTAAGCCGGGAGGGTTACGACACTGTCACGCGATCCTTTGGCTAAGTAGAAAAAACTGGCCGCGTTGGCCAATCGAGATGGATACCGCCTGCGAGCGGGGCGACAATCATAAACAAAGCGGGTCGGGGCTGTCCAGTGAATAGTTGTAGCGCAAATTGCGGGTGACCTCAACACTTTTTTTGCGTTGGTCTATTCGCGGGCCGATTCGATTGTCTCCAGCAGGTTTTCCAGCACCAGCGTCTCGCGAAAATTCTCGAGCAGCGGAAAGTATGCGGCGCTGCGATCCAAAGCCGCGCGAGGCAGAAGTCCTACGATTTCGGTGCTCGCAATCTCAACGCCTTCTCCGGTGGCGGCTTCGTGGACGGCGTCAAACGCGCGCGCTATGGCGGTTCGTTGATAATCAACGAGATTCATCGAAACCTGGACTAAGCGACGGCTTTTTAACTCAAAGCCGAGCGCTTTCACGAAAGGCAGTCCGCCGTTACGCTCGCGGACCGCGCGCGCAATCCGGCGTGCGATCGCGAGATCGTTTGTGCATAGATTGACATTAAACGCGATGAGAAATGGGCGCGCCCCAACGGCGATGGCTCCGGCCGTATCGTGCAACCTGGGTTCGCCCACGTCGGGAAAGCGATCAGGGTCCGTGGCGATCTCAACAAGCAATGATTCGAATCCTTTGCCGCGCACGTTTTCCAATCGCACGCGTTCAGGACGGAGCGCGGCGCGCTCGTAAAAGTAGACCGGTATCGAAAGCTCCTGCCAGATGCGACGACCCGCTTCGTGGGCGATGGCGATGCCTTCATCCATCGTCACGCCACTGACTGGAACGAAGGGCAAAACGTCGGTGGCTCCAATGCGCGGGTGCACTCCGGTGTGACTGCGCAAATCGATTATTTCCGCCGCCGTCGCCACGGCGCGCAACGCTGCCTCGATAATCACATCCGGCCCGGCAACGAATGTGATCACAGAGCGATTGTGATCGACGTCCAGGTGCCGGCCCAGCACGAATGCGCCCTTGACAGATTCGATCGAGCGCGCGATGCGTTCGATCGTTTCGACCTTGCGGCCTTCGCTGAAGTTTGGTACACACTCAACCAGGCGATTTTTGATTTGTGATTTTTGATTTGCGATTGGCCAGAATCTCCGTGGTTAGCGAATTCTAAATCTAAAATCGAAAATCTAAAATCCAAAATCTACTGATGCCCATCGATCGCTTCATCAACGAGCGTAAGAACGTCTGGCAAAGACTCGAGGAGTTGCTACAACTTCTCGACCGAATGACGCTGCGCAAGTTGCATCGGGAAGAGGTGCGCGAGCTCGGCCGCATCTATCGTCGCACCGCTTCTGACCTGGCAATCGCGCGGGCAGAATCGCGCGACCCGCGGCTGATTAACTATCTCAACAGTCTGGTAATTCGAGCTCACGGCCGCATCTACCGGGCGGATGCGCAAGGCGGACAGCGGATTCGCAACTTTTTCGCGCGCGAATTTCCCTGCGCGTTTCGCCGCACCTGGCGTTATACGGCGACTGCCTTTGGAGTCTTCGTTTTGTTCACGGCGGTTGCCTTTTTTGGTACGCGTCACGATCCGGATTTCTCAGAATTTGCCGGCATCGATCCGTTTTTCCGCGCCCAATATATTGAAACGAAGAAGCACTGGTGGGAGCGTTTGAATGAGGCGAGCCAGATTGGCTCGACTCAAATTTTCACGAACAACATTCGCGTGACGTTCTATGCCTTTGCGCTGGGCGCCGTATTCGGGTTGGGAACCGTCTACGTGCTGGCATTCAATGGTGCGAGCTTCGGAGCGATCGTGGCGCTGACTTATCGCGCGGGCTTTGGCAACGATCTACTGCTCGGCTTCGTAATTTCGCACGGCGTGATCGAGCTGACGTGCATCTTTATCGCCGGCGGGGCCGGACTTTTGATCGGATCGGCGCTGGTGATGCCGGGAGACTTGACGCGCGGCGACGCTTTAAAATCGCGCGGCATGGAAGCAGTGCGATTGATTATCGGTTGCATTCCGCTGCTGGTCATCGCCGGAATAATCGAAGGCTTCATTTCACCTCAACCAATTCCTTTTGCGATTAAGATTGGAATCGGACTGATCACTGGCATCACTTTGTATTCATATTTGTTGCTGGCGGGAAGAGAATTCTCAGGGCAGGGGTAAAGGGTAAAAGGGGAAAGTAAACCGTTATGCCAAAATGGAGTCGGTTCTTACCCTCAGCCGAAATTTATTCAACCAAATCGACTTGATTAGAAACGCACCAGTAAGAACCT
>DATISD010000628.1:0-4719 GCA_035469005.1 Pyrinomonadaceae bacterium
GTCAGTCGGGAAGAAACAATTGTTCATGAAGTAATGACATTCAATCCGCGCAAACGCCTGCGCGAAAGTCGGATCGGCAAATCGCTCGATCGACGCTGGATCGAAAAACAGTTTCGAAGTTGTGCCCTCCCAAATCGACCACGCTCGCGCCGCTGCGATTCGTACTTTGTCATCTTTGCTGGTCAGACGACGATAGTAGGCGCCGACCATGTCGTGCCGCTCATCTCGCGGAATGACTTTAACGTACTCTTCCCAGACGTCCGCAAAGATCCAGCTACAACCTTCCTGATAGAACCATTTGATCTCCTGCGGCCGGCAAAGAAAGATCCCGCGCAGGACGAGTTCGGTCGCGCGCCCTGGATGCTTTTCCGCATAAGCGAGCGACAGAGTGCTGCCCCACGATCCGCCGAAGACCTGCCACTTCTCGATACGGAGGTGCTCGCGCAGCTTTTCGATATCCGAAACCAAATCCCACGTCGTGTTCTCTTCAATGCTTGCGTATGGAGTGCTCTGGCCCGACCCACGCTGATCGAACAACACAATGCGATACGCGCTCGGATCGTGGAACTGTCGATACTCTGGCGTCAGACCGCCACCCGGCCCACCGTGCAGAAATACGACCGGCTTCCCGGTCGGATTACCGCACTGCTCGTAATAAATTTCGTGAATGCCCGACACTCTTAAACGGCCGGTGTCGAAAGGTTCGATCACGGGGTAAAGGGTTCGCATGGGCACTCATCTTACAGAGGTTCACGGCGGGAGGCTAGTTCAGTTTTGCAGTAATTGGCAGGCGTGTTACCGAGGTATTTGGCTCGATCAATCTCGCCCGAGATCTTCCCAACATTCTCTCGGACCTGGAGGTGCAATCAATGAAAATCATTCTCGCAGCAATGATGATAGTTGCAGGTTCAATCGCCGCAGGACAGAGTGCGCCGCCGCAGGAGGGGTCAAGGGTTGCGGTCTTAACTCCTGAGATTTACGCTCCCACTCTAAGCTCGCGCGATTGTAAGAACAAAGACGCTGCTTGCGCCGCTATCGCTCAGCGCTTGAGCGCACGCCGAAGCAGTCGCGCCCGTCGTAAACACATCATCAACCAACAGCACGCGCTTTCCGGCAATTAAATCGCCGTGACGAACGACGAATGCGTCGGCAACGCTTTTGCGACGGGCTTTCGCGTCCAGGCCCGCGCGATGACGTTCGGTGTGAATCCGACGGACGACGCTGTGCTCGTCGAGAGGTAAGCGGCTGAGAGAAGCCAGCTCACGAGCTATTACCACGGCTTGATTGAAACCTCTTTCACGTTCGCGATCGGCGTGCAAGGGAACGGGAACGATCACCTCCGTAGTATTGAGAGGTTCGCGCATTAGTACTTCGTGCAGCAAGAGCGCCAAACGCCGAGCGAGATGCGGCTCCCGCTTCAGTTCCAGGATCGATGCTCGCAACGCGCCCTCGTAACTTCCGCAAGCGCGCGCGATGGTGAACGCGGCGTCGTCGCAGCGTCCGCAGCGCAGACTCTGGCGCTTATCTTCACTGACGCTTACGCGACTTGAGATGCCGCATTTCCAGCAAAGCGTACCGCCTTCATGAAAGACCGGCGTCGCCTCCCAGCATCGGCCGCAGGCGACGCCGTCGTGACGCGACTCGACGCTGTGGCCGCAGACGGCGCAAGCCTGCGGATAAACGAGTGCCAGCGCGGCGTCGTAAATCTGGCTGGGGAGGTTTGTAATCAACACTTCGTTTTGAGAACCCGGTCAAGCGTAGATTTGGCCCTCGACTCTGTGGTTAGGAATTCGTTCCTGCTGCGCGACTCAACGCGAGCAAAGATGCCCGCGCGCCTCAATAAAGCAATCAGCCTCCCGGTACCCCAGGAGGCTGCGAATTATCTCACAAACCGAAAATGCAGAGATCTTAAATCTCAGCGTGCTGATTGCAAATTCAAAGTTACTCCTCTTCCGGCACCAGCAATCCGCGTTCGTTCAAATCCTGGCAACGCAGACAGTGCCTGGCCCAGGGGACCGCTTCGAGCCGTTTCTCCTGAATTGGCTCGCCACAGTGATCACATCTTCCGTAATCGCCATCCGCGATCCGATACAGTGCCGCGTCGATCGATTCCAAAAGCTGCCGATCGTTTGTGGACATCGACATCAACAACTCCTTCGTATAAGCATTCGCGGCCATGTCGGCCGGATCCTGCGTGGCTTCGGCGTCGCGCTCGCGACTGTAAGCCTCAGCCGCCTGCACCTGGCCCACCAGGCCTTCGCGCCGTGACAATAATGCGTCTCTATAAGTCTTTGCTTTCCTCTTATCCATCGTTCTCTGTTCGACCCTCCAATTTATCCTGCTACTTTTGATACGGCAGTCCCCGATTGATCGTGTAAGCGCGATAGAGTTGCTCAACAGCAACGACGCGCGCCATTTCATGAGTCAGCGTCAAACGTGATAACCGCCAGCGCTTTTGCGCCCGATCTGCCACCTCTGTATTGACTCCATCCTGACCACCAATCACGATTGCAACCTCTTTGACAGACTCGCTTTCCCAACGTTGCAACTCGCCGGCGAGTTCCGTCGAACTCCATTCACGTCCCTTCACGTCCAGCAGGATCGCCAGGCTCCTGACCGGTATGGCGTCGAGCAGACGTCGCGATTCCTTTTCGATGCTCGCGCGATCCGAACCGCCAGCTTCGCGCGTTTCGATTACCTCACATCGCACGAAACGATGCAGACGCTTCAGGTACTCAGCTATCAAAGAGCGCATGCGCTCGTCTTTTGTCTTTCCCGGCCAGATGAACAGCAAACGCATACCAGAGATCAGAGGTCAGGGATCAGAGGGTCAGACGTATTGGCATCGATGACCGGTGAATTTTCGCGCTCGCTGATCTCTGATCTCTGACCTCCGACTTCTGAAGCTTCTCGCGCCAACCTTTCGTACAGGTTCTTACGGCTGATGCCGAGTATCTTGGCCGCTTCACTCTTATTGCCCTTCGTAGCGGCCAGCGTTTCTCGGAGGTAATCCGCCTCAACCTCAGCCAGCGTCGGCCGGCGATCTTTGCGTCGCTGCTGCGCCGCCGCCAGGCGAACGCTCTCAGGCAAATCATCCATCTCGACGACGCCGTGCGAAACAATCACCGCGCGCTCAATGATGTTTGCGAGCTCGCGAACGTTGCCGGGAAAATCGTACGCAAACAAAATTCGTTTCGCCTCGGCGGATAACCTTTTCGCCAAACGGCCGTGTTTGTCTGCATACAATTCAACAAACCGATCGCATAAAACCTCTAAATCCGCTCGGCGGTCTCGCAACGGCGGTACGGCAATTTGCACCACATTCAGCCGATAGAATAAATCGTCGCGAAAGGCTCGACGCTCCACGGCGTCCCTCAGATCGACGTTGGTCAAGGCGATTAGCCGCGCATCGACCTGAATCGTCTTTCGTCCACTGAGCCGTTCGAATTCGCGGTTTTCGATCACTCGCAAAAGTTTGGCTTGAGCGTCCGTGGACAGATGCGCTATCTCGTCAAGTACCAAAGTTCCCCGATGCGCAGCCTCCAGCCGTCCGGGCTTGGCTTCCGTAGCGCCGGTGAACGCGCCGCGCTCATAGCCGAACAACTCGGCCTCGAGCAAATCCGCCGGCAAGGTGGCGCAATCTATCTTCACCAAAGGCTGGGCTGCCCGCGCCGAACGCGAGTGAATGAAGAACGAGAGCGCGTCTTTGCCTGAACCAGACTCGCCGGTAATGAGCACGTTGGCGTCAGTGGCGGCAACGCGTTCCGCGAGGCTTACGGCTTCGCGCATCGCATCCGACAACGCAACGATTTCGATCACTATTCTTCTCTCAAAGAACTCAAACCGGCGAGTTCGTCCGGTGACACATCCAGACGGCTCGCTTCGCGCCACAGACGCTCGAGATCATAGAAGCGTCGCGCTTTCTCTTCGAAGACATGAACCACAAAGTCGCCGTAGTCGATTAGGATCCACTCGGCGTTTTGATACCCTTCGACGCGCGCCGCGGGACTTCCGTGTCGCTTCAGTTGTTCGACAATTTCATCAGAAATCGCCTGCACCTGCCGGCGATTCGCGCCGGTGAAAATCAGGAAGAAATCGGTGAAGCTGGAAATGCCGCGCAAATCCAACACCGTCGGATCGAGCGCTTTCTTCTCGGACGCGGCCTGCAAAGCTCGTCGCACACGATCGTCCAATTCCGAGATGTTAACGGCGGTTGCCAGTGTTCGCCCGCCTAGGGCGGCCGCCTGGACCTCAGGGCTCAAAGATTTTTCTTTTAACTTCTGACTCATTTAGTTTCGGTATAAATCGTATTTCTCAATGTATGTCGCCACTGCCGGCGGCACCATGGTCTTCAACTCATCAAGATCATTTACTCGGGCCGCAGCGCGAATTTTCGTTGCTGAGACATCGACATTCGCAGCGTCCGTGAGCAGCACATGAGGCCTTTTCATTTCGCTCTCCATTTCTCGCCACCGCCAGTCGTCGCCGGGCACATTCACCACCGGAATAGACATATTCGAATAATCCACTCCTTCAATTTCAAATCCCGGGCGGGTGACAACAATGAAATGACACATGCGCAAGAGACGCTGCCATTCATGCCAGGAAGTGATCTCGAGCCAGGAATCCGCGCCCATCAAAAAGAACAATTCCGTCTGATCGCCGAGCGTACCGCGAAACCGCTCTACTGTCTCAACTGCATACGGCTCTTCCGGAGAG